>CAZFNA010000075.1:0-3504 GCA_964520465.1 uncultured Pseudomonadales bacterium
GGACCATCCCAGGTCCCTTTTTTTTGCCCATAGAAAAACTCAACTGACATTAATGGGGATACTTCTAATTTAACTAGATGGGTCTCCTGCTGTTAGTGAGTATTACTGAGATAGGTGAGTGAACGTGAGCGAAACAACAGGTTCCCATGGATGGTGAATAAAGCACTTAGCTGGCAACCATACGATAAAACTCTACATAGGTGGCTTGCCTCCGGCACTGCAACCCATCAAGCATCAATCTTGATGCCTTGGCGTCTTTAAAAAGATGCTTTAACATCTAAGTAAAGACTGCGTCCATAGTCATTATGGACATCAGAGTAATAGCCATAGGTGTCGGCAGCAAGGGGGGCACGCTCATCGGTGACATTGTTTGACCCCAAAGTAATTTTAACTCTAGCGTTGTTAACATCAAATCTATAAGAGGCGGCGATACCGAATGTTGTCATGGCGTCAACCATGTATTCAGTACCGTCAGCAAGGGTAAGCATTGACTGACTGAACTCACCTACTCTGCGGGCAGTTAATGACGCACTCCAGTCCCCCTTTCTCCAAGAAATTCGTGCCGAGTGCTTATCTTCAAAATTACCATCTGTACCAAGAATATCGTTGTATCCTTTGATATTAACCGCAGCAAGTGAGGTGCCACCGAGCGTTTCAACTGCGGCAGCCATTTCACCGGACTCAACCGCTTTGTTTAGAATGTCGGCATCTGTGCCGGGTTTTGCTAGTTGCTCCAATGTGGTGGTAAATGATGCCTGATAACGTGTTGAGAATTGACCAAAATCGGTATCAAACTCATAGTAAATGCCCACATCGAAACCTTCCACGGTTCTTTCCGCGAGGTTCTCATAGTTTGATTCCACTCGACTTATATTACCGAGAGGGCATAGGCCAAGGCTCTGAGCTGTGCTGTCCATATCATCCCAATCATCTTCATCGGCGGGTGCTCTAATCACTCGAGCATTGTACTGCGATGCAGAAAGATCATTACAAACAGCCAATGCGTCCTCTGCATCGGCAAAGGCAGTAAAACCATTGGCCTCAGCATCACGATACCGAGTGAGGAAGTCCAGAGCAGTTTCGTTGGTGGTTCCGAGGTTGCCAATGCCGTTCTCTTTTGTAATTTGATAGAAATCCGCCGTCATGGTGAGATTTTCTATTGGCTGAAATACCAAACCAACGGAAATGTTCTCAGAGGTTTCTGCTTCAAGATTCTGCAAGCCTAGAGCTCTTCGATAGGTCCAGTTGCTCAACTCACCCGCATCTGAATCTGTAAAGGTCTTAGACCAGTCGCTCTGGTCACTATTGAATCTCTGCAGATAGGGTTGATTAAGAGCAATCAAATTCGGCGCACGGAACGCTGTTGACGCTGAGGCCCTTAAAAGCAATGAATCAGAGACATTCCAGCCAACGGCAAATTTGCCCACCACTTCAGAACCAAAATCAGAGGTGTCTTCATAGCGAGCAGCTATCTGGGTCGAGATAGAGTCACTGAGTGGCATTACAAACTCTACAAACAATGAGGTTGTGTCTCGGTCACCTGAGGAATCGGCCGTCGGGCTACCACCAGCTACGGCAGTGGTGTAGGGGAAGGTATAATCTTCTGGTGTGCACCTGGATGCTAGATCGGCTTTATCGCGCATTGCGCCGGTGGCTGAGTCACCTAATTGGCAACTTCCGGAGACTAACAGGTGCTGGTATAGAATAGTGCCATCGGAGAGATCGCCGCGATCATCAGTGTAGGACTCTTCGCGATACTCAACGCCGACTAAAAAGGCTGCCGGGCCAGCAGATGTTGAGAACAGCTCAGGTGTTGACAATTTAAAGTCGATCATCTTCAGGTCAGAAGTACCCTTTTTACTAATCGAGGTCAGCGCTTGCTCTACATTAGTGGTGCAATCCGAGTTTCTTGGATCACAGAGGAAGTTATAACCGGCGGCAGTCGTGTCAAAGAGCGCATTTTGCATTAACTGCAAATCTATTCTGTTACCGTTAACATCTAGTGACTCGGCTTTAGAGACTACAATAGCCCCATCATAGTTCCAATTATCATAGGAGCCGCTAATACCTTGGAGAAAACGGTAAGTCTTTTTATCGACATTGATGGTGCGTGGCTTTTCAGCAAATCGATAGTTGTCAATGTAGAGCTCAGCATCCGGGTCGAATTCCGCGTCCAATGAAGTATCGGAACGTAAAGGATTGTAATAGGACGCCGCACTAACGCGTAATTTGAAGGGGTACTGAGACGAAGCATTGCGCTCAGAGTAATAAGACGATTTGTAGTAGGCCGCTTCATTATAAAGCGAAACACCGTTGGCTAATTCGTGATTAAAGCTCATAAATAAATTGTGTCGCTCAGTGTCACCTCGCACCCATGACTGAGTGTTTTTATTCCATCGAGGTGTAACATTATTTGTAGAATCAGAAACGATACAAGTACCGTAACCAGTGTCATAGACATCGGTTACATCGCCCTCAGAGGCCGCACATCTCGGATCGTTAAGCCCCAGAACTTGAAACTCGCCACTAGAGTCTACGTAGTCACGAACTGCAGAAGGAACCCTTGAGGAGCGCTCGATCATATCGAACTGGCCAAGCAATCCCTGGCTACTTGTGTTGTCAAAGAAGCCACTGTCTGCGTGAGGACTATCTTCAGACAAAAGCGGGCGCAAATCGCTCATCGACCAACGCGAATTCTCTGTAGCGCGCATGCTTTCTTTGTCAACAAATTCATAGGACAGAGAGAAGTTTGTACGACCTTCATTCATATCTGTACCAAACTGCATACTGAAGGAGCTATCCATGGCAGCTAGATCGCTGCCATATTGCCGCTCTCGGACTCTGAGAGTCAAGCCATCGAAATCTTTGCGTGTGACATTATTGACTACACCTGCAACTGCGTCGGCACCATAGATCGCGGATGCGCCATCGCGGAGTACTTCTACTCGCGCTAAACCAAAGGTAGGAACAAGATTTGAATTAACAGTGCTTACCGGCGTGTAGCCACCACCAATGGCTTCAGACTGATAACCTGGAGAGTTCACCAATCGACGGCCATTCAACATTACTAAGGTATTACCAACACCCAAATTACGAAGATTATAGGCACCAATATCGCCTCTCGAAGAATTAATACTGCCGCTAGTTGAGCCAGCATCGTTGAACTCATTACGGCCCATTTCGGGAATGTTAGCCAACAGGTCATCTCCGGATTCAATGCCGAGTGCGTCAATGTCTTCAGCAGAAAAAACCGAGACTGGAAGTGCATCTGAGATAGATGCTTTTTTAATTTGCGAGCCTACCACAACTACTTCTTCAAGTTGCTGATCGTCTTGCCCCAATGCAAATGCACTACCAGCCATTGCACCTACTACTAAACAAGCTCTCGATATATTGGTTATCTTAAACATTTACTGTCCCTCGATTAGTATTAAATTTAGTTTCATGATTTTTGTATAGATCGCCATGATTAGGCGTCACCCCCTCGCATCACACCTTTTCAAC
>CAZFNA010000075.1:3514-8741 GCA_964520465.1 uncultured Pseudomonadales bacterium
CGCCACTTACGGTTCACAACGGAGACCTCTCAAAAAACCTGGCTAACGTTCAGAAAAATTATCCCGACCACCGGTGTAATACGATGATTAGGGGGTCGGAATTCATCAATTCGAACACGTTCGTTTCCATATCTACGCCTTCGGAACCAACACATGATTCACTGAGCAGGGCATCCTAGAGTGACAGTCGTCAAATCTTTAGCGGCCTCCATCAAAATCAAATACCGTATAGGATAGCTCGAAGCCCTATCCCGCCTATTTTTGCGCTTTACGATTTCTTAAAAGCACTATGTTGCCAATACAGTCACATTCAGATCGCGCCTAGTGGCTGGTTGATATGAACGATACGGCGCGTTTTCCAGCATTAGCTCACAATTTACCGAAACCAATCTACACACTAATCCGTTCCGAAAACGAGTGGCGCCCACCAAAGTGCAACGGCCGTCAATAGCCCCATGCCAATGCAATTAAGATAGAACCCAGCGCGCACCATCTGTGGAATAGTTATCATTCCCGACGAGAAGACAACGGCATTCGGTGGTGTAGCTACCGGCAGCATAAAGGCGCAGCTCGCTGCCAAGGTAATCGGAACGCAAAGCACCATGGGTGGAATTCCAGCCTGTATTGCAATGGCCGCAATGATTGGTAAAAACGTTGCGGTTGTCGCCAGATTACTGGTCAACTCGGTCAAAAAGATGACCAGAGCTGTGGCGCTGATTACTAATGCCGACATGCCTAATATTGATACAGGAGACAAGCTCTCTCCTAACCATTGTGCTAACCCGCTGCTGGCAATAGTTGCAGCCAAGCTTAAACCTCCGCCAAACAAGATAAGAACACCCCACGGCAAACGATCAAGGTGAGACCATGTTATTAACTGCTTTTGTTGCTTGTCACCACTTGGCATCAAAAATAGAAGAAGAGCGCCACCAAGTGCAATGGCCGTATCAGACAACCCTTGGATAGATAGTTCGGCGCTTAGGGGTCGGCGCAAAACCCAGCCCAGCACAACCAAACCAAAAATAATAGCGACTCGTTTTTCTGGTACCGTTATTTTTCCAAGTGCCTCTCTTTCCTCGCGGAGATGCGCCGCCGCCGCGCTGTTGGCTTGAATGTTCACCGGAAAAGCCCAACGCGTTAAAACCAACCACGCTGTGGGCAATAACACTGCCGTTAAAGGAACACCCACCAGCATCCAGTCAAAGAAACTGATTTCAATGGAGTAGTTTTCCTCCATAAAGGCCGCAAATAAAGCATTGGGCGGTGTGCCAATGAGTGTTGCCAAACCGCCAATGGTTGCCGCAAAGGCGAGGCCTAAAAGCATCGCTATTTGGAAATTAGTTTTATTTTTCTGGTCCACATCATCCAAGTTACCGACGACAACGGCCACGACTGAGATAGCAATAGGCAAAAGCATCATCGTAGTTGAGGTGTTCGTCATCCACATAGACAACAGCGCTGCAACCAACATGAAGCCGCCAATCAAGCGCTGACCATCTGTGCCAGTGCGGGCCAAAATACTAAGCGCTACACGTTTGTGTAAATTCCAACGCTCGACCGCCAATGCCAAGATAAAGGCCCCAAGAAACAGGTAAATGGTGGGGTTGGCATAGGGTGCGGCAGCCTCCTTTACCGACGCAACACCCAGAAGATCAAACGTAACGATAGGCAAAAACGCAGTCGCTGGAACAGGTATCGCCTCTGTAGCCCACCAAACCGCCATCCACAGCCCCACTGCGGCTGTTCTCCAGGCTTCAATGGACATGGTTTGTTGATAATTACTGAAAGCCAGCATGACTAAAAATATTATAGGGCCGATGATCAACCCAATGTTTTGGTAACCTGCTCTCTCAGGATCTATTTTAGTTATTGTCGCCGCTGTCATTAACGTCTCCGCCGATATAATTTTATTATTGCTCGACTCACCATTTCTGATTCAAACAATCTTTATTCGTCTATGTAAAAAACTCAGCAACCGTTGCGGTCGCTATTTTTTGCAAAAACTCTCTGTCCTCATCAGAGATCGTGTCAAAATAGTTATACTCTAAGCCAATAGGGGAGGACTTATACAGTGTGGCAAAAACAACACTGGCTGCTAAATAGGTACCAAGAAGACTAGGATGCGTACCATCAAATTCTTTATGTAATTTGATGTCTGGCTTGATTCTGTAGGCCATCTCAAAGGCCAACCCCACAGGTATTACTAGAGTCTCGTTATCATTTCCCGCCTTAACATACGTACTTTTTATTTCATCAACCATACCTGGAGAATATTTTTTATGAGGCTCCACATAGGCATGGGGCATATAAAGTGCGGCCTTACCACCACTCGCTTTTATTTTGCCGATCATTTTTTCAGCGTGCTCATGGAATTGTCGTCTGGATTTCTTTGACAGAGTCTCAGAGCTGCCGCCTTGGAGAATAACAAGTTCAAAATTATCCCTAACACCAATGTTTTTTACATCCAATAGGTGATCTAGGTTGTGGTGCGCCAAACGTGAGCCGCCAATAGTAGAAGATTTGTAGATAAGGAGTTTTTTTCTTCTCGGAAACTTTTCTCCAACCATTCTCTTTACGTGGTTGTGCAGGCTATCATTATAGTAAAGGTAGCTATTACCAACGAAGAGAATGCGGTTTGGCTTAAAGCCACTTAGAGGCTTTACCTCGGGCTTATTGACTGCATTAATGCTCAGTGATGTCGACAAGGAAATGATCAACAAAAATGTTCTGACCATAAGCTTTTGCATAAAATAAACCCATTTTCTTAAAACTGCTATTTAATTAGGTAGCAACTGCCACATGGCAAACTGAATACAAGCCCTACTAACGGTGCGCCATAACTTAAAATTAAAAAAAGCTGTAGCGGTCTGATGCAGGCAGCCACTGAGCCAACAAAATACCAAAATCATCTATTCATCTATGTATCATAACAAGTAACTAAATAATTGTAACCATACATAATATAAGCCTACAGGCCACATATTGTGCATAAATATCCTAATCCCACCGATTTACAAATATTCATTGCTGTGGTCCTTGCATTTAGCTTTGAAAAAGTTGCCCATGATATGGCCGCATCGCCGGCCTACATAGCAAAAAGGATAAAGGAACTAGGAAACATAATTGGTGTAAAGCTGTTGCATAGAACTACGCGGCGAGTCTCTATTACGGACGCCGGAGAGATTGTTCATGCGCAAGCGGTAAACATCTTGGCCCATATCGATAATTTGGTCGAAGGCGCCAACCTCACAAATCATGTAACCAAAGGTGAATTAAAAATATGTAGTAGTTTTGGTTTTGGACGAAAAATCATCGCACCAACTATCGGGGAACTGCAACGTAATTACTCTCAGTTAAAGATTCGTTTTGAAATTTTTGATAAGTTAATCGATATCGCGAACGAGGGATTTGATCTCGATGTTCGCGTTGGCGATGAAATTTCTCCCCATCTAATCGCGGGAAAACTTGCTGATAATCATCGTATACTCTGCGCTAGTCCATCTTATTTGGCTAAAAATTCGGCGCCCAAGACACGACACGACTTGAGCAAACATAATTGTTTGATTATCAAAGAACGAGATCTACCGTTTGGCAATTGGACACTATTAAATGGCCGGAAGAGCTAAACCGTAAAGGTTTCCGGTCGTGTTTCGACAAACAACGGTGAAATTGCCACAGCTTGGGCAATTGAAGGCCAAGCTATTATGTTGCGGTCCATCTGGGATATTCAATCCACACTAGACCGAAAAGACCTGATCCACGTTCTATCAGAATATCAACAGGAAGCTAATATTTGGGCAGTTTATACAGAGGAAAACCGACAATCTGCAAAATTAAGTGCCCGCGTAGAATTTCTCCGTAGGCACTTACAAGCCTCCGCCTAGAAAGCTAAAGCCCATGATCAACGACCGATATACCGAACTATCATCCTCAATTAAGCAGGTATGTGTTAATAAAAAACACCATTATTAACTGCACCTAATCAATTACAATACCATCCAAAGGCTTATGAGGAAAAAATTTTGGGAAAAAATGGTTTAAATATAGCCGTGATTGCCGGTGATGGTATTGGTAAAGAGGTTGTACCCGAAGGTCTAAAAGCCCTGGCTGCTGTGGCCGATAAACTCGACATTAACTATTCGGTGACAGAGATGAGCTGGGGGAACTGCGATTACTATCTGGAACATAATCAGATGATGCCAAATGACTGGAAATCGCAGCTGATGAAATTTGACGCCGTATTTTTGGGGGCTGTCGGCTGGCCTGCTAAAGTACCCGATCATATCTCTCTCTGGGGATCTCTGCTAACGATGAGGAGGGAATTCGATCAGTATGTCAACGTTCGTCCAGTTCGGTTATTCGAAGGTGTTCCCTGCCCCTTAGCTGGTATGAAACCGGGTGATATCGAGCTTACCATTGTGCGTGAAAATACAGAAGGTGAGTACACTGACATCGGCGGTATCATGTTTGCAGGAACCGATCGGGAGATTGTCCTGCAGCAAAGTGTGCACACGCGAATTGGAAGCGAACGAGTACTCAGGTATGCAATGGATATTGCTTCTAACACTTCACAGAAATCCCTGACCGTTGCAACAAAATCTAATGGGTTGGCAATCAGCATGCCTTGGTGGGACAAATGCGCAACTAAAATCGCCATGGAAGAGTATCCTGACATCACAATGAAGACGGAGCATATAGACGCGCTGGCGGCAAAATTTGTTACTAACCCGAAAGATCTTAACGTCATAGTGGCACCCAATTTATTTGGCGATATCCTCTCTGACCTGGGTCCGGCCTGCTCAGGCACGCTTGGACTTGCTCCATCTGGTAATATAAACCCAGAGGGAGAATTTCCGTCTTTGTTTGAACCGGTACACGGCTCTGCACCCGATATTGCAGGGCTAGGTATTGCCAACCCAATTGGCGCAATCTGGTCTATGGCAATGTTACTGTTGAACTCTAAAGTCATTAGTAAGGCTCAATCTAAAGAATCCCACAGTTGCATCATAAGTGCTATCGAAAAAGTGTTGCGTGAGGGTCCAAAAACTAAAGATTTAGGTGGCGAAGCCAGCACAGAGGCCATGGGCGATGCAATAGGAAAAGCCATCACTCAAGCCTGAAATAGCGAGGCCTAATGCGCGGCAAAGACACGTTGATACAGTGTCAGGTCATTGTATCCCGTCAGCACCAGTTGGACTAAATTAGCCATTTGATTAAGAGAGGGTTT
>CAZFNA010000076.1:0-8489 GCA_964520465.1 uncultured Pseudomonadales bacterium
CCATTCTTACCTTTCACCGTAACGTCTTGCCCGGTGATATCAACATCAACCCCCGACGGTAGTTCAATCGGAGCTTTTGCAATACGAGACATTATTTACTCCTTAAAAAACGGTACAAAGCACTTCACCACCGATACCCGCTTTTCGTGCTTCACGGTCAGTCATCAATCCTTTTGATGTCGAGATTATGGCAATTCCCAAACCACCCTGTACTTTTGGAAGCGACTCTTTCCCTTCATATCGACGCAACCCGGGGCGACTCGACCGATTAATTTCCCGAATTACAGGCCGGCCTTCATAATAGCGAAGATCAACAGTTAAAGTTGATTTCACACCGTGGTCATCAACACTGTAACTACCCACAAATCCTTCGTCAGCCAGGACCTTGGCCAGCGCCACCTTCTGGTTCGAAGAGGGCATTGAAACTGCAGTTTTTCCAGCCATTTGCCCATTACGGATTCGAGTGAACATATCCGCCAACGTGTCTTGCATACTCATTTTTAAAATCGCTCCTTACCAGCTGGCCTTTTTCAAACCAGGCACTTCACCGCGCATCATTGTTTCGCGTAGCTTTATCCTAGACAAACCAAATTTCCGGTAAACTGCGTGCGGACGTCCAGTTACACGACACCTTCGTTGCAAGCGAACAGCTGATGCATCTCGTGGCATCTTTTGAAGCTTCTGCTGCGCATCCCACATTTCTTCGTCGGAAGCACTGGGACTTGCAATTATCGCCTTCAGCTCTGCTCGCTTTACCGCGAAACGAGCCACCTGTTTCTGCCGCTTAAACTCACGCTCTTTCATTGATTTTTTAGCCACCGAACGCCCCTCAGTTACGGAATGGGAAGTTAAACGCCTTCAACAGCGCCCTACCTTCCTCGTCAGTTTTAGCAGATGTTGTGATGGTAATATCCAAACCACGGATTACATCTACTTTGTCATAGTCGATTTCAGGAAACATTATTTGCTCGCGAACTCCCATGGAGTAGTTCCCGCGGCCGTCGAATGACTTCCCATTCAACCCACGAAAATCACGGATACGTGGAATTGCAATTGAGATCAGTCGATCTAAAAATTCCCACATGTGCTCGCCTCGGAGTGTGACCTTACAACCGATAGGCCAACCATCGCGGATTTTAAATCCTGCAATTGATTTACGAGCCTTGGTCACCACTGGCTTTTGCCCGGCAATCGCCACCATATCCCGCACCGCATTTTCGATCTGCTTTTTATCCGCAACCGCCTCACCAACACCCATATTTAGGGTAATTTTTTGTACACGCGGCACTTGCATAACATTCTTGTACTGAAACCCTTTAAATAGTTCTGGTACTATTTTTTCTCTATAAACTTTTTTTAATCTCGCCATGGCTAATTTTTCGCTCCTAGGCGCAGAGGCTTACGCCCCAACTTCCTTACCTGTAGATTTAAAAATCCGTGATTTGGTGCCGTTCTCATTTATCCGAAACCCAACCCGATCAGCTTTGTCATTTTCAGGGTTAAACAAAGCTATATTCGATATGTGAAGTGGCGCTTCTCTCTCGACTATTCCACCCTGCTTACCCAAATTTGGATTCGGCTTCATGTGTTTCTTGACCAAGTTAATACCTGAAACTAATACACGATTATCTGGGCGCACTTGCAATACCTTGCCTCGGCGTCCTTTATCTTTTCCTGCAATTACGACAATTTCATCATCACGTCGAATCTTTGCTGCCATCGATCTTCCCTCCTACAAAACTTCTGGAGCGAGTGAAACAATCTTCATGAACCTTTCACTACGCAATTCACGCGTCACTGGCCCAAAAATCCGGGTGCCGATCGGCGCAAGGTTGACGTTCAGAAGAACAGCTGCATTACTATCAAACTTAATTAAAGATCCATCTTGCCGCCGCACGCCACTCCGAGTACGAACAACAACCGCGTTCATTACTTGCCCCTTCTTAACCTTGCCCCGGGGAATAGCCTCCTTCACGGTGACCTTTATGATATCGCCGATCCGAGCGTAGCGCCGCTTTGAGCCACCAAGCACCTTGATACACATCACTCGACGTGCACCTGAATTATCGGCTACCTCAAGCATACTTTCAGATTGAATCATGGTTCCCCCTTATTAACCCTGGATAGCTCGCTCAGTGATCTCAACGAGCCGATAAGCCTTGGACTTTGAAAGCGGTCGACATTCAGAGATAGAAACCATATCGCCTATTTGGCATGCATTATCTTCGTCATGTGCAGCAATTTTTGAGGAGCGCTTTATGTACTTCCCGTAAAGTGGATGCTTCTCGACCCGCTCGACCAACACACTTATGGTCTTGTCACCTTTATTAGAGACAACTTTCCCACTCAATGTAGTTCTTATCTTCGTATGTTCTGTCATACCGCTATTTCCTTCTGCGCGATTACTGTCTTGATGCGCGCGATGTCATGACGAACCTGAGCCAAAAGGTGTGTCTGGGCAAGCTGACCTGTTGCTCGTGCCATATTCAAGTTGAATTGCTCACGGCGAACCTTAAGCAACTCCTCCCTCAGCTCAGCAATGCTTTTTTCCAATAACTCTGATGCTTTCATTACATTACCGTCCTACTAACAAAGGTGGTCTTAAACGGAAGCTTTGCTGCCGCCAGCGTAAAAGCTTCGCGGGCAACCTCCTCTGACACACCTTCAATTTCATATAACACTCTGCCTGGCTGAATCTGACAAACCCAGTATTCAACCGAGCCCTTGCCTTTACCCTGCCGGACCTCTAGGGGCTTCTGAGTGATTGGCTTGTCAGGGAATACTCGAATCCACAATTTACCACCACGCTTTACCCGACGTGTAATGGTTCGTCGCGCAGCCTCAATTTGGCGAGCAGTCATTCGACCCCTACCTATTGCTTTCAGAGCAAATTCTCCAAAACTTACTTTGGAACCCCTCTCTGCCAAACCGCGGTTACGCCCTTTTTGCATTTTTCGGAATTTTGTTCGTTTAGGTTGCAGCATCGTCTTCTTTCCTCAGCGAGCGGCTTTCGCACGAGCTTGTTCACGACTAGCACGAACTGCTTCAATTCCACCAAGGATCTCACCTTTGAAGATCCACACTTTGACACCTATCACTCCATAGGTGGTGTGTGCTTCGTATGGTGCATAGTCTATATCTGCCCTTAGTGTGTGCAGAGGAACCCGGCCCTCGCGATACCATTCACTCCGTGCGATTTCAGCTCCACCCAAGCGACCCGAAACCTGGACCCGAATGCCTTGCGCACCCGCCCGCAGCGCATTTTGTACTGCGCGCTTCATAGCACGCCTAAACATTACTCGACGTTCCAGCTGCCCCGCTATATTTTGCGCGACAAGCTTCGCATCCAGCTCAGGCTTTCTGATTTCTTCAATATTGATCTGAACTGGGATGCCCATCATTTGCGTCAATTCTTTGCGCAGTGCCTCAACATCTTCGCCTTTTTTCCCAATCACTATGCCTGGGCGAGCAGTCTGCAAAGTCACACGTGCATTCTGCGCCGGGCGTTCAATCAAAATTTTTGAAATTTGCGCATTTTTCAATTTCTTATCAAGGAACTCCCGCACCTTAATATCATCGAATAATTTATCCGCGTAGTCACCTCTCTCGGCATACCAAACTGATGTGTGATCTTTAGTAATCCCGAGGCGGATGCCGGTCGGGTGAACTTTCTGACCCATAGTACTTCTCCTCAGGTCTGCCCAACTTTAATGGTGATGTGACATGACCGCTTAAAAATTCTATCTGCGCGACCTTTCGCCCGAGGACGAGTCCGCTTCATTGTCATTCCTTCATCCACGAAGACGGTCGTGACTCTCAAATCATCCACATCCAAACCCTCGTTGTGTTCTGCATTTGCGATGGCGCTTTCAAGAATTTTCTTGACAATATGCGCTGCTTTCTTCGTAGAAAAATTAAGCGTATTTAAGGCCTGCTCAACGTTTTTTCCACGAATCTGATCCGCGACTAAGCGCGCCTTTTGGGCGGAAAGCCGAGCGCCTTTTAATCGTGCTTGCACTTCATTCATGACTTCACCTAACTCTTAACGCTTCGACTTTTTGTCGGCAACATGACCCCGATAATTTCGCGTTCCCGCAAACTCACCTAATTTATGACCAACCATATCTTCATTAATCAAAACAGGAACATGTTGCTTCCCGTTATGAACGGCGATTGTTAGCCCCACCATTGTTGGGATAATCATCGAACGCCGTGACCAGGTTTTAATTGGCCTCCGATCGCTAGCTGCAGCAGCCGTCTCAACCTTCTTCAAGAGGTGGAGATCAACAAATGGGCCTTTTTTCAATGAACGTGGCATTTATATGTCTCCTTACTTACCGCGACGACGTATTATCATCTTATCGGTACGCTTGTTCTTGCGTGTCTTGTAACCTTTTGTTGGCATGCCCCAAGGTGAAACTGGATGCCGTCCGCCAGAAGTACGTCCCTCTCCACCACCATGGGGATGATCGACTGGGTTCATTACCACACCCCGAACTGTCGGGCGCACCCCTCGCCACCGACTTGCCCCGGCCTTTCCAAGCTGGCGCAGACTGTGCTCCCCGTTTGACACCTCACCCAGAGTCGCACGACATTCTGACAAAACTTTACGCATTTCACCCGAACGAAGGCGCAATGTCGCATGCCGACCCTCCCGAGCGACTAACTGCACTGATGTCCCAGCAGAGCGCGCTATTTGCGCTCCCTTACCAGGCCTCATTTCAACGCAATGAATCACGGATCCAACTGGAATATTTCTGATCGGCAAACAACTACCCGCCTTGATCGGCGCATCTTCCCCAGACCGAATGGGATCGCCTGCCAACATACCTTTGGGCGCGATGATATAGCGACGTTCTCCGTCTGCGTACAACACTAACGCAATATGCGCTGAGCGATTGGGATCATATTCCAGGCGTTCAATCTTGGCAGGGATGAAATCCTTATTTCGCTTAAAGTCGATAACACGATAATGCTGCTTATGCCCACCGCCTATGTGACGCGTTGTAATTCGACCGTTGTTATTGCGACCGCCTGTTTTAGATTTCTTCTCCAATAGCGGAGCATGGGGTGCACCTTTATGGAGTTCCGACGTCACAACCTTTACCATGTGACGACGGCCGGCTGACGTTGGTTTACATTTTACGATTGCCATAAATACCGTCTCACTCGCCTGCTACAAAGGAAATTTCCTGGCCTTCAGCGACAGTAACGTAGGCTTTACGAACATCATTTCGCTTGCCCATGCCACGCGCTGTCCGCTTGGTCTTTCCTTTCATATTTAATACATTGACCTTACTCACTGAGACTTCGAACAAAGCTTCTACGGCTGCTTTGATCTCAGGCTTAGTTGCATCCGAGGCCACCTTGAAAACATATTGATTGTTTTTATCCGAGGCAATTGTCGCTTTTTCAGAAACATGAGGCCCTTTCAGCACAGTAAAGATACGCTCTTGATTCATACCAACTGCCCCTCAATTACTTTTAACGCGTCAACTGTTAGCAGTACTTTTTCATAGGATATAAGGCTAACAGGATCGATGGCATCCGCATCCCGGACATCTACGTGAGGAAGATTGCGTGCTGACAAATACAAAGCATTAGATACTTCTCCAGCAATTATTAGTACATTTGATAACCCCAAAGATGTTAACTGCTCAGCGAGCATTCTTGTCTTTGGCACTTCAACAAATAGGCCATCAGTGATAACTAGGCGGTCTCGCCGGATCAGCTCACTCCAAATGCTCTGCATCGCCGCCCGATACATTTTTTTATTCACTTTCTGACTATGGTCCTGAGGCTTAGCAGCAAAAGTTACACCCCCAGAACGCCATATTGGGGAACGCGTTGTGCCTGCTCTAGCGCGGCCAGTTCCCTTTTGACGCCATGGCTTTCGACCACCACCAGAAACCTCAGACCGCGTTTTCTGCGCGCGGGTTCCCTGACGGGCTCCTGCAAGATATGCCGTTACCACCTGATGAATTAGCGGCTCGTTGAATTCACGACTAAAGGCTTGGTCAGAGACCTCAACAGTTCCACCGGCTACAAGATTCAATTCCATGTTTGACTCCCTCCGGCCTTGGTTGTTGGCTTGATGATTACGTCGGTTCCGTTTGCGCCTGGAACCGAACCCTTAACTAAAATCAAACCTTTCTCTTCATCGATCCGAACGACTTCTAGACCCTGCACAGTGACTCGCGCCGCACCCATGTGACCAGCCATCTTTTTGCCTTTGAAGACTCGCCCGGGTGTTTGACAATTACCGATTGAACCCGGAGCTCTGTGCGACAAAGAATTGCCGTGCGTTGCATCTTGCATACTAAAATTCCAACGCTTCACAGCACCAGCAAATCCTTTTCCCTTAGACTGTCCAGTTACATCAACGATTTGACCAACCTTAAATTGACCTACAGAAATTGCAGCCCCTGCTGTTATGTCCCCAAGATCATCCAAAGGAAATTCCCATAAACCGCGTCCCATACGCAATTCACTCTTGGCTAGATGGCCTTTAATCGGCTGCGATACTCTGTGCTGTGCACGACGCTCACCAACGGTGACCTGAATGGCTTGATAGCCGTCTCTATCGACGGTTTTAACTTGACTGACCCGATTAGGCTCGACCTCGACGACGGTGACAGGAACTGACACGCCTTCTGCAGTGAATACTCTGGTCATACCGGTCTTCCGACCGACAACTCCAATTGTCATCTCAACTTCCTCTCCGCCTGCAAAGGGGGCTTAACCCGCTATGGCCACAGTTAGTTATACAAACAGACCGCTGGTTTCTAGAATGCGCGGATTTATTGCATTCCAGTCTTCAATTACCCTAGGCTAATCTGAACATCAACGCCCGCTGCAAGATCCAGTTTCATTAAAGCGTCAACTGTTTTTTCGGTTGGCTCAACAATATCGATCAAACGCTTGTGTGTACGCATTTCATACTGATCGCGCGCATCTTTATTCACATGAGGCGAAACAAGGACGGTATAGCGTTCAATCCGCGTGGGCAATGGAATCGGGCCTCGAACTTGGGCGCCGGTACGTTTAGCAGTTTCCACAATGTCCTGAGTCGATGAATCGATCAAGCGGTGGTCAAATGCCTTAAGCCGAATACGAATTTTTTGATTCTGCACTGCCACCTAGGTACTCCAGTCAAAACGTTGTTGCCCACACACTGTGAACACTAAAAAACAAGGTGGCGAATTGTATTCATCTGACCGTTAGTAGTCAACTGCCGTTTAGAAAATAAAAAACCCTGCTACCGCAGGGCTTTTCTGCCAGACCACTTTCTAGCTACTTTAATCCACAATTTTAGATACTACACCGGCGCCCACTGTACGCCCTCCTTCGCGAATCGCAAAACGAAGACCCTCTTCCATGGCAATTGGTGCAATCAGCTCAACAGATAATTTTACATTATCTCCTGGCATAACCATCTCAGTACCCGATGGTAATTCGCACGCTCCTGTCACGTCCGTCGTACGAAAGTAAAACTGAGGACGGTAGCCCTTAAAGAAAGGGGTATGTCGGCCACCCTCATCCTTTGACAAAACATAGACCTCACACTCAAACTTAGTGTGTGGATTAATCGATCCCGGCTTCGCCAAAACTTGACCTCGCTCGACCTCGTCGCGCTTCGTACCGCGCAAAAGTACACCCACGTTTTCACCCGCACGGCCTTCGTCAAGAAGCTTACGGAACATTTCGACACCAGTACAAGTCGTCTTGGTAGTATCTTTCATACCAATGATCTCAATCTCGTCACCAACGTTGACGATGCCCCGCTCAATACGCCCTGTCACAACAGTTCCACGACCGGAAATTGAAAACACGTCTTCAATGGGCATCAAAAATGCACCGTCAATAGCACGTTCTGGCTCAGGAATATACTGGTCTAGTGTCTCAATCAGCTTCTGAACTGCAGGCATACCGATATCAGAGGTATCTCCTTCGAGAGCCTTTAATGCAGAACCAATAATAATCGGTGTATCGTCACCTGGAAACTCATACTGATCCAATAACTCACGAACTTCCATCTCAACAAGCTCGAGCAACTCAGGATCATCAACCATGTCTGCTTTGTTTAAGAACACAACAATATATGGAACACCAACCTGACGTGACAGCAAAATATGCTCTCGTGTCTGCGGCATCGGACCATCTGCTGCTGAGCAGACCAAAATCGCCCCATCCATTTGTGCAGCACCCGTGATCATGTTCTTTACATAATCAGCGTGACCCGGACAGTCTACATGCGCGTAGTGCCGGTTGTGCGACTGGTATTCAACATGAGATGTCGCAATCGTTATGCCACGAGCACGCTCTTCTGGCGCATTATCAATCTGATCAAATGCCCGAATGTCACCGCCAAAAACTTCAGCCCCAACACGCGTCAAAGCCGCTGTCAAAGTTGTCTTACCATGATCAACATGGCCTATTGTGCCTACGTTTACGTGCGGCTTAATACGCTCAAACTTCTCTTTTCCCAT
>CAZFNA010000077.1:0-8277 GCA_964520465.1 uncultured Pseudomonadales bacterium
TTGTAATTTAAGTTGCTGAGTCAACAAGCGTTCATTTTCTAGCAGCAAAACCTCAAGACGCTGCGCAATCAAGTCCCTAGACTCAACCCATTTTACTAATTCAGTTGAAATGCGCCCGGGAATAAATGTAACTTGCTCGACTGGCCACAGCACCGTTTTGATAACTTGACGGACCGTAGTTAAAGCACCGAATCGCGAATCAATAAAAATTGATGCGACAGAAAAAGTAACCGCAACAGTTAGCCGGACTGCGGCAACACTAGTTTCAGAGAATAGCGGCCGCATGCTCTTAGAACCTAATCGGAGTTGAACAAGTTGAACGATGCGCGATCGATCAATTCAAGTGCCTTACCACCACCACGGGCAACACAGGTGAGTGGATCATCAGCGATTAAAACTGGCAGTCCGGTCTCTGTAGCCAAAAGCTCATCCAAGCCTTTCAATAATGCCCCGCCACCCGTTAATACTATCCCGCGTTCTGCAATGTCCGAAGCAAGCTCAGGTGGGGATTGCTCCAAAGCGTTTTTTACAGCCGCAGTGATTTGTGCCAATGGTTCAGATAGCGCCTCTTGAATCTGATTTGATTTTAGCGTCAACTGTTTTGGAATTCCTTCAGCTAAGTTTCGCCCACGAACATCAATTTCCTGCTCGTCCTGAATCATCACGGCGGTGCCAATACCGTGTTTAATGCGTTCCGCAGTGGAGTCGCCAATCAATGTTCCAAAGCGCCGTCTAACGTAACCTACGATCGCCTCATCGAACCGATCACCTCCTATACGTACTGACTCTGAAAAGACTATTCCATTCAAAGAAATAATCGCAATTTCTGTGGTCCCTCCACCGACATCTACGACCATCGAACCATTTGCATCGTCGACTGGCAAATCAGCGCCCAGCGCTGCGGCCATTGGCTCTTCGATCAAATAGACTTCCCGAGCTCCAGCACCCAAGGCGGACTCTTTAATCGCTCGCCTCTCAACTTGTGTGGATTGAGCAGGAACGCACACTAGGACACGTGGCGAAGGTCGAATAATAGAATTTTCATGTACTTTGCTAATGAACAACTGAAGCATTTTTTCAGTCACATGAAAGTCAGCAATTACACCATCTTTCAGAGGACGAATAGCAACAATATTTCCAGGCGTGCGCCCGAGCATCCTTTTTGCTTCTATTCCCACCGCAGCAACAGATCGCTGAGTCCCAACTGTGCGAATCGCCACGACTGATGGCTCGTCTAATACAATTCCTTTACCCTTGACGTAAATCAGTGTGTTCGCTGTTCCTAAATCGATCGAAATATCGTTCGAAAACAATCCGCGTATGGCTTTAAACATCTTGCCGTTTTCCTATAACCCAAACAGGTGTCCACATTTTTCCAAGGAGTTTAGCTGACCTGAACTCGATACTGAAGCCTTATGCTAGCATGCGCCATACAAAACATGATTTTCGATCACGGAGAACCATATGTCTTTAACAAGCGATGACGTAAAACGTGTTGCCAAATTAGCCCGTCTTGGGCTGACCGAAATAGAAACAAAATTAACGCTAGAACAACTTACCGCCACACTTATTCTTGTAGATCAAATGCAGAAAGTTGATATAACCGGCGTTGCGCCACTTGCCCATCCACTAGAACTAACCCAAACGTTGCGAGCAGATCAAGTTGATGCATCGAACCAGCGAGAAACATATCAGGCAATAGCTCCGCAGACAGCATCAGGTTTTTATCTGGTGCCGAGGGTTGTTGAATGAGTGATTTGACCGATCTCACTTTTAGTCAGTTACAACGAGCTCTGAATGAAGGAGCCACAAGCAGTCTTGAAATCACTACTGCTTACCTTGACAGAATAAGCATGCTCAATTCGGACTTAAACGCGTTCATAACAGTAACAGGCGAGAATGCCCTGTTATCTGCAAAAAACGCAGATATTGCAAGAAGTAAAGGTATATCGGGGCCTTTTTCAGGCCTTCCTATCGCTCACAAAGATATATTTTGTACTAACGGTGTATCAACTACTTGCGGCTCAAAAATGTTGGCAAATTATGTTGCTCCTTATGATGCCCATGTCGTAAGTCAATGTAACAAGGCCGGTCTTGTCTCCCTTGGTAAATTGAATATGGATGAATTCGCAATGGGATCCTCAAATGAAAATTCATTTTTCGGTCCAGTCAGAAATCCATGGGATTCTCGGAGAGTGCCAGGCGGTAGTTCAGGCGGTTCCGCAGCAGCTGTATCGGCTCGACTTACACCACTCGCGACAGCAACGGATACCGGCGGATCAATTAGACAACCGGCTGCATTGACTGGAACATCTGGCCTAAAGCCAACCTATGGTCGTGTGAGTCGTTTTGGGATGATTGCATTCGCATCCAGCCTTGATCAAGGGGGATTAATAGCGCGAACAGCTGAAGATATTGCCTTAGGTCTAGGAATAATCGCTGGTTACGACCAGAGGGATTCGACATCAGCTGAGGAACCCGTTCCTAATTATATAGATACAATTAATCAAAAGCTCAGCGGTCTAAAAATTGGACTTCCAAAACAGTTTTTTGACGATCGACTTAATGATTCCATGCGAAAAGTCATGGATTGTGTAATTACCGTTTTTGAGTCATTTGGAGCATCGACCGTTTCCATTTCTCTAGATCATGTGGCCGAATCCATCCCAGCTTATTATGTGATTTCATCAGCGGAAGCTAGCTCAAACCTTTCCCGATTTGACGGTGTACGGTTTGGATATAGAGCGAACCAGCCTAGTGACTTAACTGACCTCTACGAGCGCTCTCGTAGTGAAGGTTTCGGCAGAGAAGCAAAGCGTCGAATTCTTATGGGCACCTATGCTCTATCTGAGGGCTACTACGACGCCTATTACAAGCGAGCGCAACAAATTAGACGGCTGATTAAGCAAGATTTTGATCGCGCCTTTGAAGCTTGCGATCTGTTACTTGGCCCAACAACTCCGTCAACAGCATTTGTTTTGGGGGAAAAGTCATCCGATCCAGTCGCCATGTACCTCGAAGATATTTATACTGTCGCCACCAATATGGCCGGACTACCAGGGGGATCTTTTCAGGCCCCTCTGATCGATGGTCTGCCGAGCGGATTCCAACTAACTGGCCCAGCATTTAGCGAAGGTCGGATACTCAGTGCCGCACACCAAATACAACAGGCTACAGATTGGCATACCAAACACCCGGAGAGCCTCAGAAATGTATGAAGCAGTTATAGGCCTCGAGGTCCACGTACAGTTGGCGACCTTGTCAAAGATTTTTTCCAGCTCATCTACTTCTTTTGGCGCCGAACCAAATACACAAGCGTCACTGATCGACCTTGGGATGCCTGGAATATTGCCGGTACCTAACGCTAAGGCATTTGAGATGGCAGTCAAATTTGGCTTGGCGATTGACGCTGAGATAGGCAAGGAATCCGTCTTCGATCGAAAGAACTACTTTTACCCAGACCTACCTAAAGGTTATCAAATCACCCAGTTTGACAAACCAATTGTTGGACGAGGACAAATTGATATAACACTAGACGATGAAACAACTAAATGCATCAATATTACCCGCGCGCATCTGGAAGAAGATGCTGGAAAAAGTATCCACGATATATTTAATGGGATGACAGGAGTCGATCTCAATCGAGCCGGAACTCCACTGTTAGAGATTGTTTCGGAGCCAGAATTACGATCTGCCAAAGAAGCTGTTGCATACTTAAAGGTAATTCACTCACTCATCCGATATCTTGATATTTCGGATGGCAATATGGCTGAAGGATCAATGCGATGCGACTGCAATGTGTCCATTCGGCCAAACGGTATAGACAAACTTGGAACACGAACAGAAATCAAAAATGTCAACTCATTTCGTTTTGTAGAAAAAGCGATTAATTTTGAAATTAATCGCCAAATCGAGGTTTTGGAAGATGGTGGACGTATCATCCAGGAGACAAGATTATACGATCCTGATCGCGACGAAACGCGTTCTATGCGAAGTAAGGAGGAAGCTAATGATTACCGCTATTTCCCAGATCCTGATCTGCTACCTGTAGTAATCGATGATACTTTTATCAATGCCTGCAGAGTAGCCTTGCCAGAACTTCCAACTGCTCGAAAAGCGCGCTATGTTTCCGACTACGGGATAACTAACTATGACGCTGGCGTATTAGTCGCTGATCGTGAAGTTGCCGACTATTTTGCAGATGTAGCTGACGCATCCGGCGCGGGAAAATTAGCGGCAAACTGGGTTATGGGAAGTGTGCTAGCCGAACTCAAGCAGAGCGGGAAAAATATAAGTGATTTTGCGATTTCAGCACCAATTTTGGCTCAATTAATTCGACGTATCAAGGACGATACACTGAATTCAAAAACGGCAAAAATTGTCTTCGAATCATTACTTGCAGGTGAAGGCATGGTTGACACGATTATTGAGACAAAAAGGCTGGCTCAGATGACAGATACAGGAGCCCTCCAAAACATCGTGGACGAAATCATTTTAAATAATCCGGATCAAGTTACTAATTACAAAAGTGCAACCGCTGACAAGAAGGCCAAGATGCTTGGTTTTTTTGTAGGTCAGGCTATGAAAAAATCGCAAGGGAAAGCAAATCCTCAAGCGGTTAATCAGATTTTAAACTCAAAGCTTTCTAGCTGATCCACATGTCGAGCATTCAGGATCCTTCTGATAACGAAAGGATTTCCAATTCATTGATTTGGCATGAAATCGTAGTAAGCGACCGACCAAACGATCAGGCCAATTAAGCAGAATTCCAATAATCTCTACAGCTTGCAAAGTGCCCAATACACCAACGAGGGGTCCAAGTACTCCAGTTTCGGAGCAGGTCATCTCAACTTCAGGCACATCAGGTACTAAGCAGGCGTAACATGGATGATCACTACTTCGCGGATCAATAGTTGTTAACTGCCCCTCCAAGCCTAAAGCTGCCGCAGAGACAACAGGTCTTTTATGCATAAGCGCCAACCTATTAGCCAAAAAACGGGTCGCGAAGCTATCCGTACAGTCAGCAATGCAATCAGTATCAGGAACTAAACTGACCATATTCTTTTCATTCGCATGCTCTCGGATCACATCAACCTGAATGTAAGGATTCAACCCTTGAATCCGATTTTGAGCTGAGTCCACTTTCCACGCATTCAAACTCGACTGGCTATGAATTATTTGTCGATGCAGATTCGTTTGATCAACTATATCACCGTCCACGAGAGTCAGCCGACCGACGCCTGCTGCCCCCAAATAGAGAGCCACCGGGCTACCAAGACCACCTAACCCGAGGACAATGACATGTGATTGGTTGAGTCGAATCTGCCCCTCGACATCGATATCAGCAAGCAATAGCTGTCTTGAATAATGCATTAATTCAGCATCAGTCATCATGGTTTTTGCATCCTCGCTACGCGATCTCGCCCAGCTAAATCCAAAATAGTCTCAATGTCAGCCCAACCATGCTCAAGAGCCAAGGCTCGAACAACCTTAGCTTGACGATACCCATGCTCAACAAAAAGCACGCCACCAGACTTCAAGTGCCCCTTTGCATCACGAAGTATGCGACGCATCACTTCCAGCCCATCATAACCAGAGTATATTGCGCTATGCGGCTCATGTTCGCTGACCGATGCATCTATCTCTGAGTCACCCAATGCAATGTAAGGTGGATTAGCCGTTACGAGGTCAAACTGCCCGAGCCCTTCAAATAAATCTGATTGGCTAAACGATACTTCCAAATTCAAATCGTCTGCGTTTCGACGCGCGCATTCAACCGCAACATCCATCAGATCACTTCCAGATACCATGGCATCAGGCCGTCTTGTTTTTAATGCCAAAGCCACGGCCCCATTTCCCGTACAGACATCATGCAGCCGAGGGTTCTGAATGGCGGCGATCCAATTTTCAGCAGCCTCTACAAGCACTTCGGTATCTAGCCTTGGAATTAGCACTCCTGGTTCAACAGACAGTCTTAACTCGTCAAAATAAACAACTCCAAAAATATAGCTCAGGGGCTCACCAACTTGGGCTCGCTTTGCAACCGCCCGAATATTTCGCAGCATTGAAAGATCAAGATCTTGATTCGCAAAAAGGACTTGCTCGTTAAGTGACCAACCCATCACTTCAAAACACACCATTTGCCTTTCACTACAAGTCCAACCAGCCGCTCGGATAGATTCTGATTGAAATAATTCTTCAAGTGTCATAGGTCTGATTCAACTCCTGCCAGTAGCTCGGCCTGATATTCCTGCACTAAAGGATCTACAATGATCTGACAGGCTCCGTCCATCATTTCATCAAGACGATACAAGGTCAGATTAATCCGATGATCCGTTACACGACCTTGTGGAAAGTTATAGGTTCGAATTCTCTCAGAACGGTCCCCTGAACCCACTAGTGATTTTCGCTCGCTGGCTTCTTTGGCATGCTGTTCCTGACGAGCCGCGTCCTCCAAACGAGCCTGTAACAGACTTAATGCTCGCGCTTTATTTTTATGTTGAGAGCGTTCATCTTGACATTCAACTACGACACCACTGGGCACATGAGTGATCCGGACGGCGGAATCAGTTTTGTTCACATGTTGACCACCCGCACCACTGGCTCTGAAAGTATCGATTCGCAGGTCCTTACTATCAACCATTGTTTCAGCTAATGGGTCAGCTTCAGCCATTACAGCTACTGTACACGCTGATGTGTGAATGCGACCTTGGGACTCCGTCGCGGGAATACGCTGCACCCGATGAGCGCCAGATTCAAATTTTAGTCGCCCATATACCCGATCGCCTGAAATCTTCATGATGACTTCTTTATAGCCTCCCAATTCGGCTTTGGATTCCGATAGTATTTCTACGCGCCAACCCTGCGTTTCAACAAATTTCATATACATTCGAGTTAAATCACCGGCAAATAGCGCCGCCTCATCGCCCCCGGTGCCCGTACGCACTTCAACAAAGGCATTTCGCGAATCAGTCGGATCTCTTGGAACTAACGCTAACTGCAACTCATGTTCCAGCAACTGAATCTCGCGTCTAATCCCCGGAAGATCTGTTTGCGCCATCTCTTTTAAGTCCGCATCAACCCCTCGGAGATAACTCTCAAGTTCGCTCAGGTCATCCTCTAATCCACGTCGTCTTTGCACCAGCTGAACTACAGGCTCAAGCTCGCTATATTCTTGTGAATAGGCGACAAATTGGGGTTGATTACCTATTACGCCAGGATCAGCCAAAAGTGCCGATAACTCTTCCTGACGATCAACCAATTGATCCAGTCGATTTAAAAGTGATTCTTTCAATCAGTATCCTCAAAATCATTTATAGAAAATAGCTGCTGCGAGGCTTTAAGCAAGGACAGATTTCCCTGCTCAGCCGCGATTCGAAGTGCAATAGTCGGTCCATGTAAAAATTTATTGGTCAAATTTCGGCTTAGTTGATGCATTACCTCATCAGCCGGACTACCTGCTTCAAGTGCCTTTAATGCTCGCATCAATTCTAATTTCGAGAGAGCTTGCGTACTTTCCCGTAGGCTTCTGATCGCATCAACTGCTCTATGTCCTCGAGCTTCACGTTGCCAATCATTGAGGGCTTCTACGATTAATACATCCGCCTGACAAGCTGCTTCATGCCGCTGCTCCAAACCATCTTCAACAACAGCTTCAAGATCATCAACAGTATATAAATAGACAGATTCCAGATCACCTACTTCTGATTCAATATCCCTCGGCACGGCCAAGTCGACCAAAAACATTGGTTTGTGACGCCTTACTTTTTGGGCGCGTTCGACTGCGCCTTTCCCAAGCACTGGAATTGTCGAACTCGTTGAAGCAATGACGATATCAGCTTTTTGAATCCGCTCACCTAGGTAGGACAATGACCATGCATAGCCATCTATGGCCGCGGCCAAAGTTTCTGCGTGTGCAAGTGTACGGTTGATCACATCGATACCTTGCACACCTTGACCATTTAAATGCTCAGCAACCAATTGAATAGTTTCTCCTGCGCCAATCAAGACCACCTTGCATGCAGATAAATCAGAAAAAATACGGCTAGCCAAGCTAACAGAGGCGTAGGCAACAGACACTGGATTTCGACCGATAGCTGTCTCAGTCCGAACCCGCTTTGCTAAAGATAAAACTTTAGAAAAAGCATTTTCAAGTTCATTTCCGCACGTGGAAGCATCTCTGGCAGCACGAATAGCATTTTTAAATTGCCCAAGAATCTGAGGCTCACCCATAATCAGAGAGTCTAAGCCAGAGGCAACCCTCATCATGTGTTCTCC
>CAZFNA010000078.1:0-4882 GCA_964520465.1 uncultured Pseudomonadales bacterium
CCTAAGACAGACGATGACACGGTTATCTCTATGGCTCTGGTTGAAGATGCCCAGAACCGTGATGTCGTGATGGCCGAAGATACATCCAGAGTATGGGGACTTGATGTTGCCCGAATGGGCGCTGACAAATCAGTCCTCGCGGAACGCCAGGGTACAGTTATCAACTGGCTGTTGGATTGGAAGGGTAAGGACTTGATGGAATTAACGGGAATCGTTAACGCCAAGTATCAAGACACTCCCCCATCTAAACGTCCTATTGAAATCTTAGTGGACAGTATCGGCCTGGGTGCTGGGGTTGTAGACAGACTGCGGGAATTAGATGTCCCGGTTCGCGGCATTAATGTTGCTGAAAGTCCCTCGATGCGAGGCACGTACATTAATTTACGGGCAGAGCTCTGGTTCAAGATGAAATCATTCCTTGAGGCTAGGGATTGTAAAATCCCAAAAGATGAATCTTTGTTCGCTGAACTGGTTTCACCGCGTTACTCATTTAATTCAAGCGGCAAATTAAAAATAGAATCCAAAGAAGACATGCGTAAGCGTGGATTACCTTCACCTGACAAAGCGGATGCGGTGATTTTAACACTCGCCAGTGACGCAACGACTGCCATGTTTGGCAGAAGATATTCTAGCCGCGTCAAAATTACGCGAGGCATAAGGTCCATAGTATGAATTATGAAGCGCAGGCACTTCTGAATGATGCTCAAGAAGAGCTCAACATGGAAAATGACGGTTTAACGCTCATTGATCTGCAAGGATATGTTGGAAGTGTAATTGATGATTCGAAAGTCTACATCGATGACGATATCTCCCCAAACAGAGCGAGAGCTACTCAGTATTTTATGGGCGAGCCCTTTGGTAACGAAGAGGCTGGTAGTTCTACGATTGTAGATATGACTGTTCGGGATACTGTTGGAAAAATTATGCCTGCCTTGATGCGGGTGTTTTTCTCAACTGAGAATGTTGTGCAGTTCTCTGCCAGGTCAGAAGGGGACACGATCTTCGCTGAGATGGCAACGGACTATGTGAATTACGTTTTAAACAACGACAACAACTTATATTTGGAATTGCAGTCAGCCTGGCAGGATGCGCTGGTCCGAAAGACCGGGATAGTAAAGTACTGGTGGGATTCCAATGGTGAAGATGAAAGCCATGAGATGACAGGCATAAACGAGGAGGCATTAATTGCCCTTCAGTCTGATGAAGACATTTCTATAGAAATTTTAACAACTGTTGATTCATACGATGAGGCACAGCAGTTCTTTGATGTGAAGGTTACGCATTCGACTAAGAATGGCCGGGTAAGAATTAAAGCCCTACCGTGTGAAGAGTTTCTAATTGATCGATCAGCGACTTCTCTTGAAGACGCTATTATGACTGCCCATCGTTCAATGCTCACGGTCAGTGAATTAGTACAAATGGGTTATGACGTAGACATGGTTGAGTCTATGTCCTCTGGTGTTGATGAGCTCGATGACAACGTTGAGAGAAGGACTAGAAACCCGGCAGCACTCAATTACGGTTTTAGAACGCAAGAAGCCACTAGACTAGTTGAGTATGTTGAAGTCTACATGAAAGTGGATTGGAACAATGACGGCATAGCAGAACTGAGAAAGATCTGCTGCATGGGTTCAAGTTACGAAATTGTCCACCATGAAGCCTGGGACTCTCCCCCGTTTGCAGTGTTTAACCCTCTACCGGATTCGCACGTTTTCTTTGGCACATCGATTTTCGACCTGGTTGGCGATATCCAGCTCATCAAGTCCAACGTTCTAAGGAACATGCTAGATAGTCTTTCACTAAGTGTTCACCCAAGGGTCGCGGTAGTAGAAGGTCAAGTGAACATCGATGACGTTACCAATACTGAAGTCGGGGCGATCATTAGACAAACTCAACCCGGCGCGGTTACACCGTTTAACTTACCTTTCGTAGGTAAAGAAGCCTTCCCTATGTTGGGTTACTTAGACTCAATGAAAGAGGGTCGAACCGGGATATCAAAAGCCTCGATGGGCCTTGATGCCGAAAGCCTTCAGAGCACAACCGCTTCGGCAGTGAATGCAACGATCCAAGGAGCCCAGGCACAGATTGAATTGATTGCTAGGAACTTTAGCGAGATTGGGATGCGGCAATTGGTCCAGGGTGTTTTTGGGTTGTTAATGAGACACCAAGATTACGAAAGAATAGTAAGACTTAGAGATGAGTGGGTTCCGATTGACCCACGTAGCTGGAAGTCTGAGATGGATGTCATTATCAACTTACCTGTGGGCGGTCAAAGTGATCGAGAGAAGCAGCAAGCAATGGCGGCGATTATTAACAAGCAGGAAGAAATCATTAATAAGTTTGGGGTACAGAATCCCCTGGTGTCATTAGAGAAATACCGCAACGCGATTAAAGCATCGATTAACCTGGCGGGTTTCAAGAACACTAAGCAATTCATTAATGAAGGCAAAATTGAACTACCTCCAACGCCTCCACCTCAACCGACTTCCGAAGAGCTCTTAATCGAGACTCAAAGAGAAAGCATCCAGGCAGACATCCAGAAGAAAGCAGCAGAGCTAGAACTTCGCCGTCAGGAAATGATACGAGATGATGACTTTAGGCACGACAAGCTTGAGGCTGAAATAATGATGGAGGCTGCAAACATTAAAGCTAAGTATTCAACGGAGCTCGATGTGCAACAGATTAAAGAGATGATCGATGTTGAGAGAGCCGAGAACGTATGAACCAACAGATAATCGATGACGGTGAACACGCAAAGCGGCTTTTGGAAGATGAGCTTCTCCAACGTATTCTTTTAAACATTGTCGAAGACGTAAAACTGCGCTGGATGAACACATCCCCAGATCAGACAGAATTACGCGAACAATTATTCATGGAACTCCAGGGAGTTAAGAAGTTCTCGGAGAAAATCAAGGGTATCCATGACAACGGTTTATTCATGTTAAAAAAAGGAAGGTGATTTAAATGGCTGATGAAACTCCCACACGAGCGGGAACAATTCAAGAGGCACACGCGAAAGTACTCGATTTAATGACACCCACTGAAGAAGTGGTGGAAACTGATGAGAGTGAATCACCCCCACCAGAAGAGCCTATTGAAGAGATTCAAGAGGAGCTTGCTGAGGAGGCCGAAGAAGACTACACAGACGAAGATGAGGAACCAGAGCGAACCTTTAAACTCAAAGTCGATGGCGAAGAGTTAGAGGTAAACGAAGAGGAACTTCTGAAAGGCTACAGTCGGCAGTCGGACTACAGTAAGAAGACACAGGAACTATCAGAACAGCGGAAAAATCTTGAGTTTATCACTCAGGAAAATGATGTTGCTAGGGAACGAATGTCACAACTCATTCCCGAACTGGAGTCCAACCTTCTTAGAATTCAAAAAACTCTGAACGCGGAGCCAGATTGGGACAAGCTTTACCAGCAAGATCCCGCGAAAGCCCAACGATTGGAACGCGATTTCAATCGTCGGAAAGATCAAAACAAAGCAGAGTTACAAAAGCTTGCAGTCGAGAAAGAACACTTACAGGTTCAAGAAACTTCCCGAATCTCGCAGGCAAAAGATGAGTATTTAAACTCTCAGGCTAAGTTGCTTATTGAAAACATCCCCGAATGGAAGGATGACAAAGTAGCACTTAGTGAGAAGAGTAAAATCGAAGAATGGGCGCTGACCAACTCTTACCTTGATAAGGAGAGAGTCGCGAACATTATGGATTGGGGCTCGGTTGCAGTACTACGCAAAGCCTGGTTATACGACCAGGGTAAAACGGCAGTACGAAAAGCCAAAGCCAAATCTTCCACAACCCTCACACCAGGGTCCAAAAATCGCTCCGCGCCAAAACGAAGTCATATTCGAGATCAGCAGGCGCGACTTAAAAAATCTGGAAACTCAGGAGACGCGCAAGCTTTGATCGAAATGATGTTGAATTCTAAATCTAGGAGATAAAATCATGACGATTATTGCGAACACTTTTACAAGCTTATTAATCTGAGCCCTTTATTGGAAACAATAATTGCAAATTCCGTGAATTGCTGGAAACTCCTTTGGGACAATCAGCAGCGAAGCCAAGCAGGAATGCTTGGAACGTTCAACGACTAGAGTACGGAGCCCAGAACGGGCGGTAAAACTCCAAGAGCGCGGAACATCCCTAGCGGATGATGAGATAGTCTGAGCTGCATAGTAATATGCAGAAGCGGTAATTAAAAAATCCGCGATAACAAAACTGTGACGCAAAAGGTATAAGGGAAGATCTAAGCAATGTGATATACAACATTGCACCAGAAGAAACTCCCTTCATTTCGAACATCGGCCAACAAGAAGTATCGAACACTCTTTTCGAGTGGCAGACAGATACTCTTGCAGCGGCTGATGCAACTAACCAGCACATCGATGGCGATGACATTGCGGCCTTCACAGCGGTTCAACCCACTGTAAGAGTCCACAATTACACCAACATCTCGCGCAAGACTTTTATCATTGCTGACAACTTAAAATTTCAGGATCTCGCTGGTCGAAATTCTGAAGTAGCTTATCAAGTTGTTAAAAATGGTAAAGAGCTTCGCCGGGATATGGAAACCATCCTGTGTCATAACACCATCCCAACGGCTGGCGGCGCTGCTGCTGCTAGGAAAACTGGTGGCCTCGCAGCATGGCTGGCAACAAATTCCGTTTCCAATACAGGTGGTTCGGCGGCTGGAGCAAATCCAGTGCTAACCGCGGGAATACCAACTACGAAGCAGACCGAAGGTACTAAACGTGCTTTCACAGTGACTTTGCTCAATGAAGTTATTGAGAACTGCTGGTCTTCTGGTGGTAACCCCAACATGGTTATGGTCGGTGCGAGTAACAAGCAAACGTTATCAGGATTCACTGGTATCGCTGC
>CAZFNA010000078.1:4982-7709 GCA_964520465.1 uncultured Pseudomonadales bacterium
AGTGATTTCGGTGAACTATCAATCGTTCCAAACAGGTTCTCACCTAAGCGTGATGCGTATGTACTCGATACTGAGATGTTTTCGGTCGGTAACCTACGTCCTATGCAGACAGTGGACCTTGCTAAAACGGGTGATGCTGAGAAGCGAATGATATTGGCCGAATACGGTCTTATCGTCAAAAACGAAGCAGCGAGTGGCGCGGTCTATGACCTAACCCACACGTAGACTTTGTAATACCGAGGAGCTTGCGGGAGCTCCTTTTTTTTAACCTGGAGTTAGAAATGAAAAAAATCCTTAGCACAGACAAAGAGATGAATTCCCAGCAGATTTTTCACGGGAATGATCACGATGACACGTACACTGTTGAGACACGCCAGGACGTTACTGAAACGCTCAAACAAACCGCAGAGCTACGAAATCAAACTACCAAACATACCCGCTACAACGAGGGCCAAACTAGAGTGGCTCATGTCCCGGCTATTGTCATTCAAGATTTAATGAGAAAGGGTATTTGGGGTGATCAGAAAAAAATGAAGCAAATTCTGAACTCACCGGATTATAAATTCCTGAAAACGCGAGAAGGAAAAGTGTAGTGGCTATTACAAATTATGGGACGTTGAAAACAGAGATTGCGGAGTTCTTAAACAGAACTGACCTCACGGCTATCATCCCAACGTTTATAACCTTCGCGCACAACAAGCTCAATCGTGATCTTCGTACACGGGAAATGGTAGCTCGCGCAACGGCAAATATAAGCTCGGAGTACAACGCCTTTCCACCGAATTTCTTGCAGATCCGAGACATTAGATTAAACACAACTCCTCCAGTTGCTCTGCAACAAGTTAGCACAGAGGAACAAAATCAGAACCGGGAACGCCGTGGCGATACCGCAGGAAGACCCAGACTGTATTCAGTTATCGGGGAATCTTTCCAAGTTTTCCCAACACCGTCTTCAGCGGTTGAATGCGAAATAGCATTTTACGAAAAGATCCCGGCAATGACTGCGGATGCAGATTACAACTGGCTTTTGACAAAAAGCCCAGAAATATACCTATACGGATCACTGGTCCATACAGCGCCCTATCTGAAAGATGATGAACGAATCGTTTTATGGCAGACCCTTTACCGGGACATTTTTAACTCACTTACACTTGAAGACACAAAAAGCCGATTTGGTGGAACTACTCCACGAATGAGAGCGAGGAGCTTTGGATAATGGCCGGAACATCTAACTATCTTGAAAACAAATTATTGAATCATGTGTTGAACTCAACGGCATACACTGCACCATCTACACACTACCTGGCGCTTTATACATCTGACCCAACTGACGCAAATACTGGCACTGAAGTGTCTGGTACTAATTACGCCAGGGTTAGTGCTGGATTCAGCGTGACTACTAATGTTGCGACCAATAGCGCAGCAATTGAATACGCCGCTGCTGGAAATGCCTGGGGGACAGTAACTCACGTTGGAATAATGGATGCCGCAAGCAGTGGAAATCTGCTTTACCATTCTGCGCTTACAACTAGCAAAGCTATTACCACAGGTGACATCTTCCGCGTCCCGGCAGGTTCTCTGACTGTCACAATGAGCTAAGAATGCAATATGGAACTGGGGAATTTGGTGTCGGTAATTTCTCCGATGTCACAGATGGCTATGGCTCATTTTTATACGGCAATGGCACATACGGTCAATTTCATCCTCGCGTGGATGGAGCGGCTGCGATCCTGTCCTCGACCTCGATGGTCGCAACTGGTGGATTCGTTACAGATGGTCAGGCGGCTATTACGTCATCTACTGCGATGGTTGCGGCAGCAGAGATACTCAATAACGGCGAAGCGCACATCACGAGCTCAACGCTCATGGTGCTTAACAATTCCCCTGGTTATGTATTTGAGGGCGAAGCAAATATAACAAGCAGCACAACGGTTGTTGCTAGTGCTCGACCAATTTTAGAAAGCGCAGCAGAGATCACTTCGGTAACGACAGTCACCGCTTTAGGAGCTGTCACAACAGAATCAGGCGTAGAGCCTATTTACAGCATCACAACGGTTGTCGCGGCAGGCAGGTTTAAGTGGGAATTGATCCCAGGCGTGACCGACCCAACGTGGTCTGCAATAGCTAACCCAACGGATACCTGGACACCAATTAACTAGAGGTTAAAAATCATGGCAACAACAACACCAAATTATAGTTTTCAAAAACCAACTGTCTCTGGTGATTCTGGGGTATGGGGGGGATATCTAAATAATAATTTCACGAGTCTGGATAGTTTACTAGGCGGCAACACTTCAATCACCGGAATTGATATCAACTCAGGTTCGATTGATGGCACAGCTATAGGCGCGGCAGCGGCAAGCACCGCAGCATTCACAACGCTTTCTGCTTCGGGAACTTTTACTTTCGGCGGTGTCGCTCTTACTGCTACCGGAACTGAAATAAATTACCTGGACGGAGTGACCTCCAATATCCAAACGCAGCTTGATGCTACCGGGGCAGGAGATGTCACGCTTAATGGCACACAGACATTAACTAACAAAACTCTAACCTCACCAGTTTTGGGTGGAATAACCACCACAGCGTCAGGTAATTTGGTCGTAGACCCAGCGACACAAATAGTTGAAGTAAAAGGCAACGGGTCTAGTGTTGAAGGACAAATCAAGCTCAACTGTCACGCTAACACCCACGGGCAAACCCTCAAGTCGCAACCGCACAGTGTTAACG
>CAZFNA010000079.1:0-7635 GCA_964520465.1 uncultured Pseudomonadales bacterium
GACTCAATACTTGTGGAATATTTTTGCGTGTGACTAAAGGTGGTTCAATAGCGATCGCTGATAAGATCACTTTTCTGGACTAGTGCTAGTCAAATTATTTATCCTCAGTGCCAGTTGGGTCGGCCTAAAATAAGATGGATACGCACTTACAACTGAGTCGAACAAATTATCGTGATCAAAGCTGTCGGATTTTTACGGAGAATTCATCTTTATTAATGTCCCGTGTAAAACCGATTCAATCCAAATTGCACGCTCGATCGGATTTCCTGAAATATGCTAAGAACAGACTAAAATCTGCGCCAACCTTTGACACATTTTATTTCTAGATTGACCAATCTAATCCAGCCCTTTCGGGTCAACTACAAGGTTGTGGAATAACTCATTTATCAGATGAGAACGCTCTGAAGCACATAGTTGAATCAGAGGCAGAGCGCCCTGGATCATTAAACTGGCCTTACAGCTTGGATAACATCTCAAAGTATCGCTGTACGATTTTCATAAGCATGTCACGCCTACAAGCAAAATGTTTATAGATAATGCCTTTTCCAATACCTGTCCATTTTGCAGTAACAGTAACCTAACGAACGTCTTTCTTGGCCATCAACTCTTCACACATGACCGGAATGTCTTGCTTCCGCTAAATGAATGCCTGCGTTCTAAGTTTTTCGCGTTCCAGATGGATAGATTCAGAAAAACTCACTGGCGTGCCGATTGAAATAAGCGATAAAAATTCTCAGTGGTCTGCTCAGCAATCATTTCAGGTGTCGAACCCCTCAGCGCTGCTACTGCATCAGCGACATGACTCACAAAAGCTGGTTCATTGGTTTTTCCACGATAAGGTACAGGAGCAAGCCAGGGAGCGTCGGTCTCAATTAACAATCGATCTGCTGGAATCTTTTGGCAAACCTCATGCACGTTGGTAGCTTTAGGAAAGCTGACGATGCCAGACATAGAAATGTAATATCCAAGGTCTAGAGCTTTTTCTGCCATTTCCCAAGTCTCAGTGAAGCAATGCAAGACCCCAGTCGCGCTGGTTGAACCATGGATCTTAATTAAATCAATAGTCTCATCACGCGCGTTGCGAGTGTGCACAACAATCGGAAGACCAGCCTGCTTGCCAGCCTTTAAGTGAGCAATAAAGCTCTGGCGCTGAACTTCAGTAACTGGCTCATGATAACCATCAAGACCAGTCTCTCCGAATGCAATTACTTTATCTTCTAACGCAAGTTCTAATAATAGCTCAACCGAAACATTCGGTTCTTCGTGAGCATGACATGGATGAACTCCTACAGTTGCCCAGATAGGATCGAATTCTTTGGCCAACCTTCTCGGCGCATCGTTGCCCAGGGTAATCGAAATGCATAGCATGCGATCAACTCCATGAGTTTTGGCATTATCCAACAAAGACTGAATACCGTCCCTTTCTGAGACATCGATACAGTCTAAATGACAATGTGAATCGATCATCACTTTTATCCCCAGATCTTAGTAATAGTTTTATGTTCAAAGTCTGATATTCCGCAAGATTCAACCATCGCATTGGTTGATAAATATCTGCAGACATTTTTTCACGATTACACTCTGCTCCAAATAAATTTCCATGCCGCAAACAAAGAGCCGAAAGCCAGTCCAGAATTTACAGCGATACCAGATTGAGCCTGACGCCGCACCTCTTCCACTTTTTCACGAAGCTGGTAGAGCATCGCAATTGGAGGATAGGGCCCTATCATTAACTGAGCGACAGGATTGGACAACCGTCCAAAGTGTGCCGAAATGAGGTGCTCACAGACTCGCCCCATAACAGTAGAAACGATCATTGCATCTGCTTTGGCAAAATTATTTACAACCATTTGTGAGTCCTCCCCTCTTCTGATTCGATCTAATGCTCCCAGAACATCTTTTGCTAATTGATATCGTTTTGGATCACTCTGACTAGCTGTCGGCTCCGCGAGCAGAGCATTCGCCATATCTATTTCTGACATTTCTACTTTCATTAAGTCTGCCATGCCTCGTAACTCTTCACTCGACAAGGAAGGGATTCGGACCATCCGCAAGCGACTAAGCAACGTAGGTGGAATTCGACCAGGTAATGCGGCCTGGAATATAAAGACGGTACCCGAAGGGGGCTCTTCAACCACTTTCAATAGAGCATTACTCGATGACTGATTCAAGCACTCAGCAGGCCTTATTAAGATAACGCGTCTACCGCCAAGCGACGCCGTCGTATAAGCCACATCAATCATGTCACGGACAGCATCTACTTTGATCATGCCAGCGGCCCCTTCAGGCTCAAGTGATGTCAAATCTGGATGTGACTCCCTTATTCTGCAAGACATGCAATCCTCACAAGGTACCCAGTTAACGAGATTTTGACAGAGTAATACCCGAATAAAATGATCTGTTAGCTCAGATGCTGAAACCCCTAGGGGGTGAACAATACACCAGGCATGCGGACTAGATTTTGCTACTAGCCCCTCAACCAAACTTTGCCAAGACGACATTAGCCAGGGCGACATATTAAACCCCATCGAGCCAATAATAATTCATACATTCGATTAGTTACCGTCTGCACATCATCTGTCGCATCGAGGGTTACTACACGAGTCGGATCCTTTTTTGCAATCTCACGATAGGTCTCTCGCACACGCTCAAAAAATGCAATATCCTCTGACTCGATTCGATCCAAGGTTCCTCGGCGACTCGCGCGGGCAAGACCTACATCGGCCGGAACATCGAAGATCAGCGTCAAATCAGGCCGAAGGGTATCTTGCACTAGGCTTTCTAAAATCTCGATCCATTCCATCGGTAACTGACGACCGCCACCTTGATAGGCGTAGGTCGCATCCGTAAACCGGTCACAGATTACCCAGGTACCATGAGCCAAAGCAGGTATTATTGTCGGCTCTAGATGCTGGGCTCTTGCCGCAAACATCAGTAAAAGCTCTGTTCTTGCTACAGGAAGATCATTTGCATGGTCCAACAGCAACGCGCGAATCGCTTCTGAATAAGGCGTCCCTCCGGGCTCGCGCGTCTCAATATAGGGAATCTGATTGAGCTCCATCAAGACACAGAGAGCATTTTTCTGAGTTGTCTTCCCTGCTCCCTCAACCCCTTCTAGTGTTATGAACTGTGCTTTTTTTTGTACCATCATTCTAACTGATATTTACGGACATTAGCATTATGCACTTCCAGGGTCCGTGAAAACACATGCCCGCCGCTGCCATCCGCAACAAAGTATAAATCGCCCGTGAATTCGGGCCTAGCGACTGCCATCAATGCGTCAGGCCCCACCAATGCAATCGGCGTCGGAGGCAACCCATTAATTCGGTAGGTATTGTAAGGTGTAAATTCGCGTAAATGATTCCGCGTGATATTTCCATCAAAACGGTCACCAAGACCATAAATAACTGTAGGGTCAGTCTGCAAACGCATCTTTCGTTTTAAGCGCTCAAGAAAAACTCCCGCAATTTTCGATCGTTCGTGCTCAAGGGCGGTCTCTTTCTCAACAATCGATGCAAGAATCAATAGTTCATAAGGCGATTCCAAAAGAGTTGCAACAATTGGATCAGCTGTCCTCCAAGCTCGGTCTAAGGCGACATTCAATGCCTTGTGAGCCTGCTGCAAAAACCCATCTCGTGTTAATGCCTGCTGCCAGAGATAAGTTTCAGCCAAAAAAGCACCTTCATGCGATGGCCAGTCGACAACGAGGCCACTCCAATGACCGAATTCTAAACTTACAGCTCCGACTAGAGCTTGGTGCTTTTCAATCCGGCCAAGCAAATCTTTAGCCATAATTCCCTCAGGAATTGTCAGCCGTTCCAGAAGTGCTTCGCCACGATGGATCTTATTCAAAGCACTAACCACGGTCGTATCGAATTGGAATTCATATCTACCCATTTGAAGATAAGTGTATTGGGGATAGAGAGAAAATATTAGTGCGCGCTTGCGGGGCGAGAAATCAGGAGCCAGTTCCTTCAAGACTTCACTAGCTGTCCAACCGGAGGGAACATTCAGCGTCACCACAGCGATCCGCTGTTCGTGAAATGATTTTATCCACGCACGCCCCATCATTGCAAGGCAGCAAAGAACGATTAATCCTGCTAAACCGAGTCGAGCAACCACTAACATTACACCCGCTTAAAGATTAGTGTTCCGTTGGTCCCGCCAAAACCAAAACTGTTGGAAAGGACCGTATCGATTTTAGCGTCACGCGCGGTATTAGGGACATAATCCAAACGACATCCGTCGTCGACCTGATCCATATTGATGGTTGGTGGCAATATTTGATCACGAATAGCTAACACACTGAAGCAAGCCTCCAGCGCCCCAGCTGCGCCAAGAGCATGCCCAGTCATAGATTTCGTTGAACTCACCGCAAAACTAGATGCATGCGCAGACATCAAAACCTCTATTGCTTGCGATTCTGCTACATCCCCAAGCGGTGTCGAGGTGCCATGCGCATTAATATAGTCTATGTCTCCGGCCGAAAGGCCCGAATCTTTCAAAGCATTCGTCATAGCAGCACTCGCGCCACGTCCGTCATTTGCTGGCGCTGTCATATGATGCGCATCATCACTCATTCCAAAACCAACTAATTCAGCGATAATATTGGCCCCGCGAGCCTTTGCAGACTCATATTCCTCAAGCACCATCGAGGCCGAACCGTCAGCCAAAACAAACCCGTCACGATCTCGATCCCAAGGACGACTGGCCGCTTTAGGATCGTCATTACGCGTTGACAATGCCCGTGCTGCTGAAAATCCGGCGATCCCAAGTGGGGTCGAGGCTTTCTCAGCTCCTCCAGCAATAACAATATCTGCATCCCCGTATGCAATCATTCGTGCGCCAAATCCGATGCAATGCGTGGATGTTGTGCAGGCAGTTGTGATTGCGATATTCGGACCTTGAAAACCATACTTGATTGCTAGATTTCCAGAAATCATATTAATAATCGAACCTGGAACGAAGAATGGGGATACCTTTCTAGGTCCCTTGTCACGTAATAATAGCGTTGTATTTTCAATTAAACTTAACCCGCCAATCCCTGAACCAATGGAAACTCCGACTCGGGTTGGGTCAAAGCTTGAATTCGTAAGACCAGATGCCTCAACTGCTTGAATCGCACTAACCATGCCATACTGAATGAACGGATCCATTTTTCGCAAATCCTTCATAGGCATGTACTGTTCCATATCAAATTCCGGAACCAAACCTGCAAATTTAGTTGCATAATCTGCTGTATCAAACTCTGAAATTATCGAAATGCCACTTTCGCCATTCAAAATTGCCTTCCATGACTCTTCTACGGAAACACCACAAGGGCTTAACATCCCCAAACCCGTGATCACAACACGACGCTTTGACATAGCTTCCTCTCAATTAGCGACATAAAAAAGCCGCGCAAAACGCGGCTTTTTTAGTTATACGTCGATAGCAATCCGTATTAAAGATTAGCTTCGATGTACGAAATAGCTTGCTGGACAGTAGTGATTTTTTCAGCTTCTTCATCAGGAATCTCTGTTTCAAACTCCTCTTCCAAAGCCATCACCAACTCAACTGTGTCCAAGGAATCAGCACCGAGATCGTTTACAAACGAAGATTCCGTTGTAACTTCCTCATCCTTGACGCCAAGTTGTTCGCATACAATCTTTTTGACGCGTTCTTCTATATTACTCATCGTTCAGACTACTCCTAATGATGTTGCTGCCACTGTACGACGTGGGGTCATTATTACTGATGTTCGAAATATTACAAGCACCAGACCATCAGACTTAGGACATATACATACCACCGTTGACGTGTAACGTAGTACCAGTAACGTAACTTGCCTCTGCACTAGCGAGGAAAGCAACCGTTCCGGCAACCTCTTCTGCTGAGCCGAGACGGCCCAGCGGAACCTGTGATAAAAGTGCTTGTTTCTGAGCCTCAGGAAGCACTTGTGTCATGTCTGTTTCAATAAAACCGGGCGCTACTGCATTCACAGTAATCGCACGACTTCCAAATTCGCGGGCCATCGCTCGGGTCATGCCCTCTAAACCTGCTTTGGCAGCGGCGTAATTTACTTGCCCCGCATTACCCATCGATCCAACCACTGAGCTAATGTTAATGATCCTGCCTGTCCGAGCTTTAGTCATCGTTTTAATAAACGCCAACACTACCGTGTAAATCGAGGTTAAATTCGTGTCAATCACCATCTGCCAATCATCTGCTTTCATCCGCATCATGAGAGCATCTTTTGTTATTCCAGCATTATTTACTAAGACCAATGGACTTTGATTTTTTTCCGCTAGGCACGAGGCTAAATCTTGGACCATCTCGGGATCTGTAACATTTAAGACACGTCCTTCGCCCTGAGAACCTAAGCGATCAGAAATTAAGGTCGCCCCTAAAGCCGAAGTTGCAGTGCCCACCACATAAAACCCTGCGGTAGCAAGCCTATCAGAGATCGCTTGCCCAATTCCACGGCTTGCGCCCGTGACTAAAGCAACTGTCATGCAACACCCTCCCGTAAGGCCCTGTTAAATTGTTCAAAAGTACTTGAAGGCCAGTGTATCGCCGGGGTCTGAATTCTTTTTGCAAGCCCGCATAGAACTGTACCAGGACCAAACTCGATCGCTTTGGAGGCACCTAATGACTCAAAAGTTCCAACTACCTGTTTCCAACGGATAGGAGAAAAAATTTGCTTGATCAGTTGCGCCCGAATCTGCGCTACCTCAGTTTCAGGCTGGATGCTGACGTTCTGGATCACAGGTACTGTTGGCGACTTAACTCTGATTGCATCTAGCTCTGTTTGAAGGCGCTCTGCAGCGGGTCGCATCAGAGCACAATGAAAAGGCGCGCTCACAGGCAGGAGGATTGCTCGTTTCGCTCCTGCATCTTTCAATTGGGGAAGTGCAACTCGAATCGCGGAGGCGTGACCCGCAATCACAATCTGTCCTGGTGCATTATAATTAACGGCCTCAATTACCTGACCTTCACTAATCGCTACTGCCGTACATACTCGTTCAACAGTACCATCATCCAAGCCTATGACCGCGGCCATCGCTCCAAGATCTTTTGGCACGGCATCCTGCATAAATCGCCCGCGTAAGCGTACTAAGCGCACTGCGTCGGCCAAGGAAAGACTACCTGAAGCAGTTAGTGCCGTATATTCTCCAAGGCTGTGTCCGGCCAAATAAGCTGGCATTTGACCATCCCGGCCAATCCACGCCCGAAATAATGCAACGCCGGCTGTTAACAAGAGGGGCTGAGTAATTTCCGTAAGAGACAGCCGATCGATTGGACCATCTTGTGTTATTGCCCAAAGATCATAGCCCAAAGACTCGGATGCCTCTGAAAATGTCTCTTTAATTTCCGAACATTCTCCTTGAAAATCCGACAACATACCAACAGCCTGGGACCCCTGCCCCGGAAATAAAGCGATTAGACACATTGTTTAATCGTCGTCTACAACTTCTTCTTCACGCGCCGTAACAACTTGACGACCACGATAAAAACCGTCTGGGCTTACATGGTGACGAAGATGAACTTCACCCGTCATCTGATCAGTTGTCAACGTCGGACCCGATAGCGCATCGTGTGCGCGTCGCATGCCTCTACGTGAACGTGATTTTTTATTCTGTTGAACGGCCATGA
>CAZFNA010000080.1:0-7560 GCA_964520465.1 uncultured Pseudomonadales bacterium
CATCCGTGGCATCGGTAAGTGGGCATAGCTCTGGCGGCGACCGTTCCCAGTCGGTAACACATTCATTAAACGAGCATTGAGCTTGTCCTGCATGTATCCAACTAAAATTCCATCTTTTATCAGAGTATTACGCTGACTAATAAATCCTTCATCATCTACATTCAGTGAGCCTCGACGATCTGCAAGTGTTCCATCATCAACTACGGTGACGCCAGGCGCTGCGACCCGCTGTCCGACCTTCCCAGAATAAAAACTAGATCCTTTACGATTAAAATCACCTTCAAGACCATGGCCGACAGCTTCATGAAGCAATACACCAGGCCACCCAGATGCTAGAACAACAGGTAGTTCACCAGCAGGGCAATCAACTGATTCTAAATTCACTAAAGCCTGCTCAATCGCTTCACTGACTGCTTTTTCAGCGTGCTCTTGGGTCATAAGCCGATCTAAGTCATATCTCCCACCCAGACCAGCGCTACCGCGTTCCCTACGTCCCCCTTTCTCTGCAAGTACTGAAACCGACAAGCGAACTAACGGCCTGATATCGCAAGCCAAGGTACCGTCAGTAGCTGCGATCAGTATTTCCCGATAAGAGATTGACAGCGTGGCCTGAACTTGGCTGACTAGCGGACTTCGTCCTCGTGCCTTAGCATCGATATCTAGTAAAAATTCTATCTTCTGATTTGCAGTTTTGTAAGGTATGGGGTTGTCCGGTTGGTAGAGCGTAGGCGTTAAGGTCGGGTTCAGGCTTATACCTCCGCGAGCTTTTCGGCCGCCCTGGACAGCAATAGCGACATCACGTGCTTCACGAATGCGCGAAGCCGTTATTTCAGAACTGTAGGCGAACCCTTGCTTATCCCCGACACAAGCTCGCACACCAACTCCAGCATCTCGGTGGTAGCTAGCCTCTTTGACCTCACCATCCTCAAGTGTAAAACTCTCAGCTTCAGCCCGCTCAAAAAATAAGTCTGCGAAATCGACATCGCCGACCGCCAACTCCCCTCCCAAGGGTTCTAGATCATCTAACGAAAGACCGTTTGGGCCTAATATCGACTCATTGACCGTTTGGAGGAGTTTCGACATTCAGTTCGTCCTTCTTGCCTGAAAATGGTGGTAACAATGAAACACTGGGGTCGTCAAACGAACCTTCAATCCTATAGTCTGTTTTACCTACTTTAATAATTTTTCGCCCAAATACTTTCTCGACCAGATATATAGCGCCACCAATCTGAGGCGCACCTAACAGTACAGAGGCCAGCGGTAGATTATTCGTCAACGGAATGTCAACCTCAAGCATTTGATTTAGTTTCTGATTTGCTAAGTCGGCAGTACCCGTGAGTCGAAAACTCGAAGACGGACCACTCATACTTAACTCAGGATCGAACGTTAACACACCTTTATTGAGTATAGCTTCGGCGTCAACGCTATCAAAAGCAACACCCGGCTGCACTAAATCCAAGAAGTCTAATCGGAGACGTCGGGTAATGGTTTCAATATTTAAAATACCAAAAAGCCGCAATACTTCAGCGGAGTTACCAAGATCCATAAACCGCCCATCCTTTAAGGACAACTCAACAGACCCATCGCTTGTTAAAAGTGAAAAGCCCAGAGGAGAACCGTCCCATCGTAAACTAGACACAAAGCGCCCTGAATTTGCCTCGAGCAAAGGCTCATTTTTATTGGCACGCAAAATATTACCAAGCTCTCTACCTTGAGCACTGAGAATCAGTGCCGTTTCTGCTTTACCGCCATGATGCACCCAAGCCAATTCGCCTTGGAACAGTTGACCATCCCTTTCAAACTCAAGCATCATGACATCTAATCTAGATTCACCGGAAACTAGAAACAAATCTAAATCTCGATATTTTTTATCGCCGCGGATCAAAGTATTAACACGAATTCGAGCCGACGGTAGCTGGCCTGGATCATACTCGATCAATGGATCTTCTCCAGGCGGATCTAGGAAATCGCCCCCATCAGGTAAGATAAGCTTTTCAAGATCGATCTCTAAGGGTCCTTGACCAACTTTTTCTATTCGCCCAGCCAATTGACTGCCTGCAAAAGAAATTTCGAGGTTTTGCGGCCGAAGCAAAATAGCCGTCTCGCTCACGTCTAGTGATGTCTCCTCAACAATTAACCTATCGGTTCGTAACAGAATCGACATGTTGCGTTGCTCACTGTCACCCTCTGAAAGATTCGTCCAACCAAACAAGTCGGCTTCTGGAGTCACGACTTCCAGCGTCAATGGATGAAGCCCAAATTCTCCCGAGACTTCCGTTATGTCAAAAATACGCGCGGAAAATTTTTTTTGGATCTCATGTGATTGCAAATCAAGCACTACATTACCAGGCATCTGAGGCTCTTTGCCTAAAGGATGAGGAAGCCGACTACCAAGTCCTCGCCCATCGGTTTCAGCCGATAATTTCCATTCCTGATTTTCTCCACGCCACCGAACAATCCAGTCAGACTGGCCGTATAACTGCCTATCATTTAGGCCTAATCTTGCCATTTGATTGATGTGCTGACTTTGCAAACGTGCTTTACCCCTCACGTCTGTGACACCACCAGCGATTGTGACGATGGCTTCAACCGGATTCCCTAACAGCCTTCCAGACAACAGGTCGGTGTAGAGTCCATCATGCAGTCGAAACTCTGCTTTCCCACTGACTTCAGTGAATTGTTCACTCAAGTGAGCTGAGGAGACTGTCAGATTATCAGCTTCAATTAAAACGCGTCCGTTCAATGACTCACCAACTGGCATGACCATATCAATATCACCACGCAAGTGTCCATCTAACAGGATCTGACTACCTAGTGATTCTGGTTTCACGCCAGCCGCATCTAAAATGGCGAGCACCCTCGGCGCTGCGCCTGAAACCCGCCCATCAATTTCGATGTCTTTATCACCCTCGATACTTTGGCGTCCTGTTAATTTTGAAACACTGATGCCACCGAAGTCAGAATCAACTAACTCAATTGATGCTCGCTGATTCATAAAATGAGCCGTGCCTCGATCCCCTTCAAATGCGGGCCAATCAGTAAATGGTTTGAATCGATAGGCCGCAAGTGGTAGCCGCATACTCAGATCACTCCGCTTGCTATCAATTAACGAGCCCAGCGGGCCAGAAAAGGAAATTCTTCCACCCTCTACTTTGACATCCTGAACAGTCCGGTTCACGAATTCGACTACTTTAGAATTTAAGGTATGCGGTAGTAAGCTAGTTAATGCTTCGGTTTTCGCATCAACCTTTAGCTCAAGATGCAACTGCCGCTCTTTATTCCTGGGTAATTCCAGTAATAAAGAGCCAACAACGTCTTGAAAAGCGTCTTGAATCCGAAGCGCTTGCCCCCGAATCACTAAAGCACGATCCGATTGATCAAATGCTAGAGTCCCTGATACCGACTGATTTATCCAGGGCGATCTAAAAATATCAGGTGCCGCAAAGGATACGTCTCCTCCTGTGAAGTCGAACCAACCTCGAGTTCCATTTGAATAAAGCGTTCCGCCAACAAACCCCAATTCTGGAATGGACTGTGCAGCCTTTATGTCGAAAGAATCAATTTCTGCCATAAGAAGAGGTGGTTGGTTATTAGGCCAATCAATTTGTATGTCTTTGGCCACAATATTTGGGGCATTTGCCTTCAGTAGCTGCAACAACTGAAATTCTGGGAGATAAGGCTCCAGGAATGCACCGAGCTGCCCCCCATTGATCGATAATTGTGGCACTCGAGCTATAATTCGCGATTCATCAAATTCTATCCCGCCACCAGGACCAGCGATCTGAACCCCAGGGATTTGTAGTTGCAGGGATTCAAATTCAGCCACGATGGAATCTAATCCTAAAAATTTCATTCGGCCTTTCAGTCTGCCATCAAAATCTTCAATATCATGCGCTCTAGCAGACGCATGAATGATGCCTTCAACAGGCTGGTCCAGCGCAACAGAAAGCCAGAATGTAGCGTCTATAGAGGTAGAAAAGCTCGCTAAGCCTTTCACTGGAATCGTTACGTTACTCAGCTTTGTATTCAAGCGAACATCATGAGATGTATTGAGTTTTGACGGATAACGCCAATCTATTTCTAATGGGAGCGATAGATCTTCGGTCACAACAAGCGTATTTGCGAGAATTCCTATTTCAGGATCTATCTCAACAGTTAATTCCTCTATGGCGACTTCCCCAAAATTTATATCAAAATTATAGAGACGAAATGCTCCGATAGGTCGAATCACTTCATGCAGCTGCTCAAGTAAAGAACCCCACATATGGGGCTCAGGGATTCCAGCACCTAGTCTACGCTGAATAATTTCTCCCTCGTCTAAAATCAATTGACCCACAACAGGCTTCAATTCAGCCAGAGAGGTTGAAAGATCAAATAACATCTGGACACGACGAATTTCGATCGAGCCTTCTGGACGTTTAACAGAAAGATTAAGTACTTCAAGATAGGGGCCCGTCCAAGAAACTCTTGCTGTAATTTCAGAGACAGTAACTTCAGCTTTCAGTCGGTCAGAAAGGAGATCTTCTATGTCTGATTGCCAATAATTTACCATCGGAAACGCCACAAGAACGACTCCCTGAATCGCTGCCAATACAACCAAAATAATTGCCTTAGCCGTTAATACATAATTCATCATGCCACGACCACTTCGTATCTATCCTGCATAAAAGTGGTATCTACCTGTAAACGAATTGGTCGATGAGTAAAGGCCTCTAAATCAGCCAACGTATCTGACTCCTCCTCAATCAACCGATCAATCACAAGCGGCGACGCAATAACTGTCGTAGTTGCAGCAGAATACGAATGGCATCCCCGCATAACGGCCCGGAAAATTTCATTACATACTGTTTCTGATGTTTTTATTTTGCCAATTCCATGACAGTTTGGGCAAGATTCCTGCAGCAAATCTGCCAAGCCCTCCCGAGTACGTTTGCGAGTCAACTCGACGAGACCAAGAGCACTAAATCCATAAAGACGCGTCTTAACAAGATCCTTACTGATCGCACGATCGAGCGTCTGCAGAACTTGCCCCCGATGCTCTTCGTCCTCCATGTTGATGAAATCGATCACGATAATGCCAGACGGGTTGCGAAGTTTAAGCTGGCGTCCAATAGCCACAGCAGCTTCAAGATTAGTTTGAAACACAGTTTGCTCGAGGTCCTGTGAACCAACAAATCGACCGGTATTAACATCTATGGTTGTCATAGCCTCCGTCTGATCAAAAATAAGATATGCACCCGATTTCAACACAACTTTACGAGCCAGTGCTTGTTTGATCTCATCTTCCACTTGATACAGGTCAAAAATTGGCTGGTTACCTTGGTAGTGATGGATGATCGGCGTGACCTTAGGCATGAACTTAGAGACAAATTCAGAGAGCTTTGTAAAAGCTTCTTCGGAATCGACTAATACGCGCTCCGTATCACATCTAATTCTGTCTCGAACAAATTGATGAGCAATGTGCAATTCCTCAAATAAGAGCTTTGGTGATCTTGCATTTTTTTTATCTACCAAAATGCTATCCCAAACTCTTTTCAGATAAATTAAATCATAGTCAAAACTATCTGCAGCGTGCTCTTCACAAGCCGTCCGGACAATCAAGCCTCCTTTCATTTTTACCCGAATCAATGCATCCTGAGCTTTCTGCTTTAATCGCTCACGCGCACTTTTATCTTCGATACGTTGACTGACGCCAACATGGGCCGAAAGAGGCATGAAAATCAAATGACTGGCCGGCAAAGAAACTTCTGCAGTTAAGCGAGTCCCTTTATTATTAAAAGGACCTTTGACTACCTGGACTAATAAATTCTGGCCTTCAGTCACCATTTTTTGAATTGGTAAATTCTTTTTGTGATCATCCGAAGGTAAATCTTTACTATACAGAATGGCACTGTGCTCCAATCCGATATCGACAAAGCAGCTTTGCATGCCTGGCAATACGCGAACAACTTTACCAAGATACACATTCCCCACCAGACCTCGACGAGTTATCCTCTCAATCAGGATCTCTTGAACCATGCCCTCCTCAATTGCGGCAATCCGCGTTTCGCGCGGTGTAAAGTTCATTAAGATTTCATGATGCATCGTTGAGCAGGGCCTCTAGTTCAACCAATGGTAATCCGACGACATTGGTATACGACCCATGAATCGACTTAACAAATCTAGCCGCTAATCCCTGAATCCCATAGCCTCCCGCCTTGTCGAGCGGCTCGCCGGTATTCCAATAAGCCAACCGTTCAGCCATCGAGAGGTTTCGGAATGTAACATCGGTTTTGACAACCTGCTGCCAGCTGCAATCATCGCGTAACACTGATAGCCCAGAGCAAACCTGATGAGTTCCACCAGATAAACGCTCCATCATGTCTAAAAATCCTGTTTTGTCACTGGGCTTATTGAGTACCATACCGCCTACTGAAACTATCGTATCCACTCCAATTACAGGTTCTCCATACTGACTGTATTTGGCAACAGTAGAAGCTTTGAGTCTAGCCAAACGTTCAACATAATTTTCAACGGGCTCCTCCAGAAACAGTGTTTCATCAACAAAGGCTGGGATTACTTGAAAATTAGAGGTTATTAACTTCAACAGCTCCCGACGCCTGGGCGACTGACTGGCTAGGATCATTAATTCTGGTTCCCAGTCGCCTGAAAGTAATTTGCTACGCTATCGTAAACAAACCGCATTGGCGTCCAAATTACGGCGGTTATAACGACCTGAAAGACCAGGATATAAAAATCAGGCGCCTGACCGACCAATGTTCTTACCCAATACGCTACCGCTGAGGCAATTAGAAGAACAAGAAATACAACTGTCGATTGGCGAACCCAATTAACTTGGCGGATGGATGGCCCTAGGATAGTTAATGTGTATGCGATGAGAGAGAACAGTAATCCATGCAGGCCAAGAGTTGTTCCGTAGAGAACATCAACTGGCAGTGAGGAGATGATTAATAATGTCATCGACAACTGATAATTGCGCATTAAACCCCACCAAGTGACAAATAAAAATCCAAAATGAGGGAGCGCAAGATTCAAAAAAGCAGGAAACGGGAAAGCAATTAGAAGTAATGTGATAGCCAATGTGGTTGCAAATATCATTGTCCAGCCTCCGAGACATCGACCATTACAAGGGATAAACGTGACATCGGCGCTAACGGCTCAGCAATTACACGAGCGAAAGGCTGTCCTGGTGCCCGGATTACCTCTTTCACTCGCGCTACAGGGGTACCTGATTGGAAACGACCCCCTAAGCCAGATGTTTCAAGCAGATCATCTGGCATAATATCAATAGTACCTGGCAAATTACGCACTTCAATACGATCCATACGTCCTATGCCCATGGCAATAGCACGGTCTCGAGTCCGAGTGACTTGAACCGGCAAATGATGGGTGGAATCAGTCATCAGCAAGACATCTGATGCATGGGGATAAACGACAACAACCTGTCCGACAAGACCATCCGCTGACATCACTGGCTGCCCTACCTTAACGCCTGCTAATAGGCCGCGGTTAATAGTGATCCGATGGACAAAAGGATCATTGGATAATCGCTCGATCTGT
>CAZFNA010000081.1:0-7399 GCA_964520465.1 uncultured Pseudomonadales bacterium
TAGATTGCACACTGAAATGTAATTTTGTAAAACATACGAACAACAATAATAATAAAGCGCGTATGACTGTCAAAGGGGCGAAAGCCCCTTTTTTATTGTCCAGCTCTGGTATCATCGGCGATGGGTTTGGAGTTTCTTATTGTTTTCGGTGTTTAAAAAAAAATGTGCCGCTAGAGTGGATGTCGTTAAAGATGTGATCTCGCATGAGTATCATGGCATCGACCAGCGTGACTTATCAAATGGCAGCCTCAAGGTGATAGAGACACTGCAGCTCGCTGGTTTCCAGGCTTATCTGGTTGGTGGCGGAATCCGAGATCTACTCCTCGAAAAAAGTCCCAAAGATTTTGACGTTGCCACTAGTGCTAAACCCAACGAAATTAAAAGTCTATTTAAAAAGTCTAGGATTATTGGCCGGCGATTCCAGATTGTACACGTCCGAATTGGAGCTGAAATTGTTGAGGTCACTACATTTCGAGGATCAGCAGAAAATAGTCAAAAACGGCAGGCTAATGCATCAGGCATGCTGGTCCGAGATAATGTCTTTGGGAAAGTTGAAGATGACGCGGTAAGGCGTGATTTTACTATGAACGCGCTCTATTACGACCCATCGACAAAGGAAGTCATTGATTTTGTTGGTGGATATGATGATCTAGAGGATGGAATCATTCGAATTATTGGCGATCCAGAGACCCGTTACCGGGAGGATCCCGTTAGAATGCTGCGTGCAATGCGGTTCATTGGAAAGTTAGGTCTGCAATTAGAGGCTCAAACCGCCATTCCAATTCAGGCACTAGCTCCTCTGCTTCGAGATGTTTCGCCCTCACGCTTATTTGATGAAATCCTTAAGTTGCTCCAAACTGGTTACGGCCACGCAACATTCCAAGCTCTAAATAGGTACGGTCTGCTCAGTCCTCTTTTCCCACAAACAATTGCGCTTCTCAATCAAAGTGGTGGCGCCAATTATCTGGCGTTGATCAATTTAGCTCTCACCAGCACTGACAAACGCATAAAGCAAGACCAGTCGGTAACACCAGCTTTTTTATACGCGGCTCTTCACTGGCCGACGGTACTCGACCGTTGGTATGCGCTGGATGCTGAAGGCCATGGCAGAAGCCAAGCTTTAGCAATTGCTTGTTCTGAAACCTTGGACTTTAACCAGCAATTCATTGCGATCCCAAAACGATTTAGTATTACCATAAGGGAAATATGGGAACTGCAAGTAAAGCTTGAAAAACGACATGGTCGTCGACCAGACTCCACACTTGAGCATCCGCGGTTCCGAGCAGGATATGATTTTTTATTGCTACGTGAGAGCGCTGGAGAAGTTTCTGATGGACTGGGGGAATGGTGGACTGATTACCAGGTTGCAGATGAAGCCAAACGTCGCGATTTAATAGCCTCTATTCAAACTGACGAGCCAAATCAAAAAAAACGCAAGCCGCGCAGAAAATTTAAAAGAAGTGAAGACTGAAATTTTTTTAGGGCTCGGATCAAACCTGAATGATCCGATCAAACAGATTCAAAGTGGTTTGAAAGCGCTCGGGTATTTACTCGATAAGCTTGAGTGTGCAAACTGGTATCGATCTAAACCTCTTGGACCGAAGAATCAACCTGATTTCGTCAATACGGTCGTAAAAGGTCTGTCCTCGCTCTCGCCGCAAGAGTTTCTCAAGGAGTGCCAGCGAATCGAAAATGAACATCAACGTGTCAAAACAGAGCACTGGGGTCCAAGAACACTTGATATTGATATTCTTTATTTCGGACAAGTGCGGGTTAGCACTGAAGAACTCACCATCCCTCATCCAGAAATTCTTCAACGACCTTTTGTAGTGATTCCATTAATGGACCTAATGCCATCCGGTATAACGCCAGTAGGTGACCAGATTGATCGAACCCGCTACGATCTGTATTCCTTGCCTAGAATCGATCAATAGGATGAAATATTGTGTCGCAAATTACGCTTAATACGCTTAAAAAACACCGCGCTGAGGGTACTAAATTTAGCATGGTCACAGCCTACGATGCCTGCTTTGCAGCAATCGCATCGTCAGCAGGGATTGATGCAATTTTAGTCGGCGACTCGCTTGGAATGGTATTACAGGGCCACACGAATACGCTGCCTGTCAAAGTTGAAGATGTTGCCTACCACACTGCATGCGTAACGGCCTCATCTCAACAATGCTTAATAGTCAGCGATATTCCCTTTATGGCATCAGCTACTACCCAAAATGCCATCGATACTGCTCGTGCTCTGATGCAATCAGGTGCCCACGTGGTCAAAATAGAGGGCGGAATCAATCTGGTACCGCTGATCAAAATATATCGCGACCAAGGGGTTGCGACGTGCTGCCATCTAGGACTCACACCACAATTTGTAAACCAATTTGGAGGTTACCGCGTTCAAGGTCGCACAGATGAAGCATCGAAACGATTAATTGATGCCGCAGTTGCACTCGAGAAGGCAGGGGTTGACATGATTCTTCTCGAATGCGTACCGAATCATGTAGCAAAAGCTATACTGGAGGCAACAAAGCTCCCTATAATTGGCATTGGAGCAGGACCCGATCCAACAGGACAAGTATTAGTTATGCATGACCTTTTAGGTATCACACCAGGAAAGCCTGGTCGCTTTGTAAGAAACTTTATGCAAAACGCTGAATCCATTCAAGGTGCTTTCGAAGCATATGATAGAGCCGTAAAAAATGGGTCTTTCCCTGCACCAGAGCATTCCTTTGAAGAGTGAACCGACACCCATAATATTCAAAACCGTTGAAACACTGCGGCAGTTCGTGGCATTAGCGAGAAGACAGGGAAAATCAATTGGATTTGTTCCAACCATGGGCAACCTTCATCGAGGACATCTGGACCTAGTCGACAAAGCCGCTGAACTCGCTGATGTTGTTGTCCTTAGTATCTTTGTCAATCCAATGCAATTTGGACCTAACGAAGATTTTGATGCCTATCCACGTAGTCTTCAATCTGACTGTTCCTCCCTCTCGAACCACCCATGCAAAGCTATATTTGTCCCAACAGTACGAGAAATCTATCCCAAAGGTATAAATGCTGAAATTGATGTGCCAAGTTTATCCACTATCCTTTGCGGCCAGCATCGGCCCGGACATTTCAAAGGAGTAGCGACAGTCGTCACTAAATTAATCAATATCGTTCAGCCAGATACTGTTGTATTCGGAAACAAGGATTACCAGCAACTTCAAGTTATTCGAACTCTGGCAACTGATCTCTTAATGCCTGTTGAGGTTATTGGAGCTGACACCGTACGTGAGGCCAATGGACTAGCGATGAGTAGTCGCAATGCGTATTTAACTGATGCAGAATATGAAATCGCATCACTGCTCTATAAAGCACTGAGAATAATTGCAAAAGGGCTCTTAGATGGTCAAGCTGCTAACAATATATTAAAAGCGCAAAAAGATCATTTAGTCAGATCGGGATTTATCTTAGATTATCTTGAACTTAGAGATGCAAAAGACTTATCCAAATCCTACTTGGAATCCGATACGGCTATCGTCCTCGTTGCAGCCAAACTTGGTAGAGCAAGACTGATAGACAACATCATTATTCAACTTTAATAAGCCGATAATGTAAATAAGCCCCATATTTCAGGGGCTTATTAAGGAAATAAAATCCATAATTTTTAATTATCTCGGTGCCCTTTAGTATCCAGGTAGAACCAAGACGTTAGATTATAAGTCCTTCATCGTAAGCTTGATACGACCACGGGCGTCAACATCCAAAACCTTCACTTTTATAATTTCGCCCACTTTCATATGATCCTCAACATTCTCAACACGTTCTTCCGAGATTTGGCTAATATGCACCAATCCATCTTTACCGGGTAGAATATTCACAAACGCACCGAAGTCGACAATACGTTCAACCTTACCCTTATAAACACCACCAATTTCAGCTTCAGCAGTGATGGCTTCGATCATCGAAATAGCCTTCTGCGCTTTTTCCTTGGTCTCTGCGTATACACGAATCATTCCGTCATCATCAAGGTCAACTGTTGCTCCAGACGTCTCGCAGATATTTCTAATCACTGACCCTCCTTTTCCTATAACCTCACGAATCTTATCTGGATCAATGCGGAAACTGAACGTCCGAGGTGCGGTATCAGCAACTTCATCCCTAGCGCTACCAATTACTTTATTCATTTCAGCCAATATATGCAGACGCGCTTCCTTAGCTTGGTCAAGAGCTGAACGCATGATCTCTTCAGTAATTCCTTGTATTTTTATATCCATTTGAAGCGCGGTCACGCCATCTGATGAACCGGCAACCTTAAAATCCATGTCGCCAAGATGATCTTCATCGCCCAAAATATCGGTCAGGACAGAATATTTTTTGTCTTCCTTAACCAGACCCATCGCAATACCAGCTACCGGCGCGCGCAGAGGAACACCGGCGTCCATTAGCGCAAGTGAAGCGCCGCAAACAGAGGCCATTGACGATGATCCATTGGATTCTGTGATCTCACTCACAACCCGGATAGTGTATGGAAACGTCTCTTCATCTGGAAGCATCGCGTAAATGCCACGCCGAGCTAATCGACCATGACCGATTTCACGCCGTTTTGGCCCCGACATAAAGCCTGCTTCACCCACACAATATGGGGGAAAGTTATAGTGCAACATGAAGGTATCTTTATCATCACCCATCAGTCCATCTATGATTTGCGCGTCACGAAGGGCTCCAAGTGTCGTAACTACAATAGCCTGAGTCTCACCCCGCGTGAATACTGCTGAGCCGTGCGCGCGCTTAAGATTTCCTACTTCACAATTAATTGGACGAACTGTTTTTTTATCACGGCCATCGATCCGAGGCATCCCCTCTATTACACGAGTACGCACAACATTTTTTTCAACCTTGCTAAATAATTCCGACACCTCTTCTGCGCGCTCTCCTCCATCTCCCCCAAGTGCAGAAATAGCCGCCGAACGAACCTCACCAAGCGAATCGTAACGCGCCATTTTTTCTGATATCTGATAAGACTCTTCAATTCCTTGCTGATATTGATCTTTAAGCTGACTAAGCAGTGTCTCGTCCAATGACGGCGCACTCCAAATCCATCGCTCCTTGCCGAACCTAGAGCCGAAGTCACCAACAGCATCAACAGCCACCTGGAGCTCTTTATGGGCAAACATGACAGCGCCCAACATTTGCTCCTCAGTTAACTCATCCGCTTCAGATTCAACCATAAGTACGGCATCTTTTGTTCCTGCCACAACCATATCTAACCGGGAATCTGTCAGCTCTTCAAACGACGGATTCAAAAGATATTGCCCATCTTCGGAGAAGCCTACCCTTGCGACACCTAAAGGACCGTCAAACGGAATACCCGAAATAGAAAGAGCGGCGGATGCACCAAGCATTCCTACAATATCAGAGTCATGTGTTTTAGATGCTGACATAACAGTCAGAACAACTTGCACTTCGTTCATATACCCATTGGGGAACAAAGGGCGAATCGGACGATCAATAAGACGTGAGGTAAGAGTCTCTTTTTCCGTCGGACGGCCTTCACGCTTGAAATAACCTCCTGGAATCTTTCCAGCTGCATAGGTCTTTTCTTGGTAATGAACTGACAAAGGAAAAAATTTCTGGCCAGATTTAGCAGCCTTTGCCCCAACCACGGTCGCGAGAATTTGTGTATCACCCATTGTAATAACAACGGCACCTGTTGCCTGGCGCGCTATAACGCCTGTTTCCAGCGTGACATCCTGCCCGCCGAATTGAAATTGAACTACTTGCTTTTCCATTATTTCCTACTTCCAACATGCTGGATTTCATCCAGCTAAAATGCAAACACGGCCCCGAAGGGCCGTTTTTGTCTTCGACCGTTTAACGGCGGAGACCAAGTTCCTTGATCACTGCTGCATAGCGGCCCAGATCCTTAGATTTCAGATAATCGAGCAACTTACGACGCTGATTAACCATTCTAATGAGACCACGACGGCTGTGGTGGTCATGAATATTCTTTTTAAAGTGACCCTGAAGTGCTTCGATATTAGCGGTCAGCAGGGCAACCTGAACCTCTGGGGACCCTGTATCGTTTTCTCCTTGGCCAAATTTATTGACGATTTCCGATTTTTTTTCAACTGACAAAGCCATCTCGTTTATCCTTGCAATGGCATGCCCGACCTATTGGCCAAAACCCGAACTACCACGCATACCAGTAGCAGCCGGGGATAGCATCCTTTTAGCAGACACGACACCATCCTGTTCGACAGTGACAAGTCCAATAAACGGACCATCTTTAAAATAGGCGCGCATAGTACCGCAAAAATCACCTACTTTTCCAGAAACTTTTTTCCCTTGAATCAACATCCTACAGTCATTTTCAAGCATTTCAATTTTTGGTAAATGAATCAAGAGACTATCAATAGATAGCATCGTGATATCAGAAAAATCAAACTGATTCGTCCCTTTTTCTTTCAGATACTGCAATGGCAGCGCTCCAGATAAATCAAAACCGCCTGAAGATTCCCGTGATAATTGACTCAGGTGTGCAAGATTTCCAAGCTTTTCGCCTATAGTTTCAGCAAGACTCCGGATATACGTACCTTTTGAGCAATGAACACGAATATCGAGCCAGCTTTCCGCCACATTCAGCCATAAAAATTCATTTGAGTAGATATGAATTGGACGTGGTGGGCGCTCAACTTCTTTGCCTTCCCGGGCTAATTTGTAAAGTGGCTGTCCTTGATATTTGAGCGCAGATACCATCGGGGGTATTTGCATGAGAGACCCAGTGAGAGTTTCCAATACTGACATCACATCATTTTCTCGTAAGAGCGAGACTGGTCGTTTGGCAACTACCTCACCTTCGGCATCTAACGTATTTGTCGCAGAGCCAAATTGAATTCGTGCTCGATAAACTTTATTAGAATCTAACCCGTACTGACTAAATTTTGCAGCCTCTCCAAAAACAATTGGTAAAACCCCTGTGGCCATTGGATCCAAGGTTCCCATATGTCCAACTTTTTTTGCGTTTGTCCAACGCTTCAGCGCCTGGACAACATAATTAGAGGTGGGGCCTTTTGGCTTATTAACAATCAGGACCCCATTGATACTCTGGCCTGTACTACTTCTACTCATTGCTCGCGCTGATCGCTCTTCAAGGCTTCGTGGATCAGTTTATTAATTCGAGCACCCCTCTTTAATGAATCATCATAATGAAATCTAAGGTGTGGGACCTTCCTTAATTTAAGCCCTCTACCAAGTTCCATTCTTAAAAACGAAGCAGCTTCATTAAGAATACTTAAACTCTTAATGATTTTTTCATCCAAATCCTGAGGAATAAGGACCGTCACATTGACATCAGCATAAGAGAGATCCTTAGACAACTCTACAAAATTTACTGTCACCATACCCACGC
>CAZFNA010000082.1:0-3284 GCA_964520465.1 uncultured Pseudomonadales bacterium
CTTGAGCTGAATAGCTGACTACCATAATATTATTTACAGTCCATAAATAAATACTGGTGTTGCAAAAGTAACTTCGAAAAACCAATTATTTGGATTTGATAAACTACGATCGATTAGGGAAATCACCGGAAAAAAACTTCTTGCAGGTACATACACTAAACAAAATAATACTGTCCCAGACATTTGTAGTCTCGTTCATCGAGATAATGCAAGTTTGATTTTTAATTCGGGTTTGTCCCTTAACCGAAGGCGCGGACAAATAAACAGGAGATAAGCCAACCATCCTGGTCGGGACGGCAGGATTCGAACCTACGACCCCTTGCACCCCATGCAAGTGCGCTACCAGACTGCGCCACGCCCCGATGTGCGCGAAGTATACAACGTCCTAGTCAGACAGCAAGCGACGGACTTGTTCTAACTCCCTGATAACTTCGCGAAGTGCCATGCCCTTAGAATCATTCTGGGCGGCCTCACCGCGGGCCTTATCTTCTTCTAGAATTCGGCATTTGGCGCCGGATAGAGTAAATCCCTGTTGGTGTACCAACGACCGAATGCGCCGAGTCATGATCAAATCTTGGTACCGATAATACCTGCGGTTACCTCGCCGCTTATCGGGTTGCAGTTGATCAAACTCTTGCTCCCAATAACGCAGTACGTGCGGCTTTACCCCACATAAACGACTGGCCTCTCCAATAGTAAAGTATATCCGGTCAGGGATCTGGGGGAGGTCGTCTTCGAGAAGATCCACAACAATCACTGCTCATCTACAGGATAGTATCGTTCAACTTGAGAGCGTAGCTTTTGACCCGCCTTAAATGTCACGACACGACGGGCACTCACTGCTATTTCTTTCCCTGTTTTTGGGTTCCGGCCCGGACGCTCATTCTTATCACGTAGCTCAAAATTACCGAATCCCGACAAGCGTACTGGATGGCCATTTATCAAAGAGCCACGAAGCTCTTGAAACAGGATCTCAACCATTTCCTTGGCTTCTCGCTTATTAAGTCCAACTACATCATTTAAATGTTCCGATAAATCTGCTTTTGTTAAGGCTGCCAACGCCATTATCCCCTCAATTCCCCACCTACTTGTTCACTTAGTATGCGAACAACGCGATCAACTAGCTCTTGGATTACTGCATCATCCAGAGTCTTGTCAAAAGACTGAAGACTCAAAGAGAACGCTATACTTTGCCGTCCTTCTGGGACACCTGAACCCCGGTACACATCAAATAACCTAACGTTTTGTATCCTGCTGTCGCTTAGCGAAGCCACAGAATCTACAATATTCTTCCATGAAATTTCGTCATCAACAACCACAGCCAAATCACGAACTACTTTAGGATAACGCGAAATCTTATTAAAAGCAGTAACTTGTCCCGCCAGAATCGAATCAAGAGCCAAATCTGCAAAGAATAAGGGTTTAGGCAAATTAAGCGCCCGAGCGAGCCGAGGATGAAGCCTTCCGACGTACCCTTGCAATTCACCATTTAATCTAACAGCCGCTGTTTGCCCCGGAGCTAGAGCAGGGTGTGTAGCTACGCTCCAATTAAAAACCTCTCCGCCATTAAGTTGAGACAGAGTCTCCACAATACCTTTTATATCGAAGAAATCGACCGCGCGATTTTCATCCAAATAAAGTGGCCCATATTCGCCATATAGCACGACACCAATCCGCTCGGATTGATCAAGCAAATCTCCTCGCTTGATAAAACATTGTCCAGTTTCGAAAAGATGTACTCGAGTTGCCTGACGATTAACATTATGCCGAACTGCTGCTATCAAACCAGGAATCATCGACCGACGCATCTCTGCCAAATTTGATGCAATCGGATTCGCTAGCCGAATACCTTCACCCTCATCGCACAGTAGCCCCTGAAGTACAGGATCTACAAACGAGTATGTTATGGCTTCCTGAATATTTTGATCTACAAGGTAATGCTTCAAACGCATCACAGGTGTCTCAGCTTCAGGCACTTTTACCATACTCAAAACTTGTGCAGGCAAAGATGTGGGTAAATTGTTATAGCCGTATATACGCGCGATTTCTTCTATTAAATCCTGCTCAATAGTAACGTCGAATCGCCAACTTGGGGTAACGCAGTGAAATCCTTTCTGAGTCACCTCAAACTCAAAGCCTAACTGAGTTAAAATACCGCTAATTCGTCCGTCCGGTAACGTAATTTGTAATTGCTGTTGAATTCTTTCTCGAGTGAGTTCAATGCTGGGTAATTCAGGTAACGCTAACGTGTCTTCATTAATGACAACTGGGCCTGGTTTGCCACCACAGATCTCAACTATCAACGATGTAGCTCGCTCACATGCAGTTGCAGCAAGCTGCCAGTCTACGCCTCGTTCAAACCGCGCTGATGCCTCAGTATGCAGGCCAAAGCGACGGGCTTTCCCTGCAATTATTATGGGATCAAAAAACGCACTTTCTAGAAATACAGCCGTCGTTTGCTCTGATATTCCTGAGTGCTCGCCGCCCATAATACCCGCCAGAGCCAAAACTTTTTCTTGGTCTGCTATAACCAACACATCATCAGTCAAACTTACTGTTTTGCCATCCAATAAAACAAGCTGTTCATCCGCACTCGACATCCGTACATCGATACCGCCTACTAAAATATCACGATCAAACGCATGCATCGGTTGCCCAAGCTCGACCATGACATAGTTGGTGATATCAACGATCGCGTCAACAGATCGAATGCCACTTCTTCGCAGTCGCTCAACCATCCACAGTGGAACCGGCTGAGTAACGTCTACATCCTCAATCACTCGACCAACGTAACGAGGACATCCTTTGGACGCTGATAATGTCACCGGGAAATCAGCTTCGCATTTTGCAACCACTGGAGTACAGCTCACTTTACTCACAGTTATATCACTTAATATCCCAAGCTCTCTCGACAAACCCATGATTGATAAGCAGTCGCTGCGGTTTGGGGTGAGATCTACTTCAACGACCTGGTCAGGCAAGCCTAGGTGTGTCGAAAAATCAATCCCGACAGGTGTGTCACTTGAAAGCTCCATCAATCCATTGTGCTCGTCAGAAAGTCCCAATTCATCTGCTCCACAGAGCATCCCACTGGACTCCACCCCGCGTAGTTTTACCAGCTCAATCTTGAGATCATCCCCTAAGACAGCCCCAACTCTGGCGAATGGTACTTTTAACCCGACCTGAACATTGGGCGCACCACAAACTACTTGAAAAACTGACTCGCCGTCAGTTAGTTGGCATACATTCAATTTATTAGCGTCAGGGTGAGGTGAAACCTGAAG
>CAZFNA010000082.1:3296-7270 GCA_964520465.1 uncultured Pseudomonadales bacterium
CACTTCGCCAACTACCACATTACTAAATGGCTTTGAAGCTAGCTTAAGTCCCTCTACTTCAAGTCCTGCCATTGTCAAGCGACTGACAATTTCTTCTGCTGACAAGTCAGTCGGGCATAAGCTTTTCAACCAGGCAATACTTGCTTTCATGATTATCCGTGAAACTGATTAAGGAACTGCAGGTCGTTCTCGTAGAAAAGACGAAGGTCGCCAATTCCATATCGCAACATCGCTAAACGCTCAACGCCCATACCAAAAGCAAATCCAGTGTAAAGGGCAGTATCTATACCAGTATTATGAAATACTTTTGGATGCACCATTCCACATCCCATTACTTCGAGCCAACCCGTGTGAGAACACACTCGACATCCTGAACCATCGCACATCACACATCGCATATCCACCTCGGCTGAAGGTTCGGTGAAGGGGAAATAACTAGGCCTAAAGCGAATATCGAGATCAGCCTCGAAGAAACGGTTCAAAAAAGTAATAACAGTTCCTTTTAAATCGGCAAAACTAATATCTCGATCGACAACTAAGCCCTCGATTTGATGAAACATCGGAGTGTGGGTTAAATCACTATCACAACGGTACACTCGACCAGGAGCGATTATACGTATTGGTGGATTCTCACCAACCATAGTCCGGATCTGAACTGGAGATGTATGGGTGCGGAGTACGCGTCCATCTTTAAAATAAAACGTATCATGCATTGCACGTGCTGGATGATGCGAGGGAATATTCAACGCTTCAAAATTGTGCCAATCATCCTCAACCTCAGGACCGGTAGCGACCGAGTAACCCAAAGATGCGAAAAGTCTATTCAGTCTTTCCAATGTACGGGTCACGGGATGCAACCCTCCGATGCAAGCAGGCCGGCCTGGCATAGTTACATCCACCGCCTCCTGCATCATACTTAGATTTTCAGCAGACTGCTCCAGCGCCACTTTTTTCGCTTCTAGCGAACTATTCACGCGATCTCTCACAGCATTAATGCGTGCGCCTGCATCCGGTCGCTCTTCAGCCAGTAATTGTCCCAGCATCTTCATTTGTATACTGATCAAGCCTTTTTTTCCGAGAAAGTTCACACGAATTTCATCTAGATCCGCGAGACAGTCACTGGATGCAATTAATGATAATGCTTCTTGCTGAATACTCTGTAAATCGTTCATTTGGGGTCCAACAGCATAAAAAAAGCCGCTAGGAGGTTATCCGGGCGGCCTTGCCTTCAATCTCTCTGAAGGGTTGTATTAATTGTGCACCTGCTCTAAAGCTTGCTTAGCTTGTTCCGCAAGTGCAGCAAAAGCTACTTTCTCATTCATCGCAAGGTCGGCTAACACACGACGATCCATTTCAACGTTGGCCTTTTTCAATCCGTTAATAAAACGGCTGTAGCTCAGTCCACACTCGCGTGCGCCCGCGTTAATCCGTACTATCCACAGAGCGCGAAACTGACGTTTCCTCTGACGCCGATCTCGATAGGCATACTGGCCTGCCTTAATAACAGCCTGCTTGGCAACTCGATAAACTCGAGACCGGGCACCGTAATACCCTTTAGCAAGCTTCAAAATCTTTTTGTGGCTTGCGCGTGCGGTTACTCCGCGTTTGACTCTTGGCATTGGTCTCTCCTTCTTACCGAATTCCCGGAAGCATGCGATGGATCAGTTTGATGTCTGCAGCAGCTACCATCAATGTTCCACGCAAATGACGCTTCCGCTTAGTCGTCTTCTTAGTCAGGATATGACTACGGAAAGACTGCTTATGCTTAAAGCCCTTAGCAGTCGGCTTAAAGCGCTTTAGTGCGCCTGAATTACTTTTGATTTTTGGCATATTTCCTTTTAACTCCGCATTAGAGCGTTATCGCTCTCACTTTTTTTTCGGCGCAAAGACCATGATCATCTGGCGGCCTTCTAATTTCGGGCGTGCTTCAACTACCGCATGCTCTTCGAGGTCTTTTTCCAACCGGTCAAGCATTTGCATGCCAAGTTGCTGGTGGGCCATTTCTCGGCCACGAAACCGAATTGTTACCTTAGCTTTATCGCCGTCCTCGAGGAAACGTACCAGGTTGCGCAGTTTTACCTGGTAATCTCCAATGTCCGTTCCCGGACGAAATTTTATTTCCTTAACTTGAATATGATGCTGCTTCTTCTTCGCAGCCGCTTTTGCCTTATTCTCCTCGTACTCCCGTTTTCCAAAATCCATGATTTTGGCTACCGGAGGATCCGAAGACTCCGCAATTAACACAAGATCGAGATCATTTTCACGCGCCGCGACCAGCGCGTCTTGCGTATCAACAACACCAATCTGGTCCCCTGTTGGACCAATCAAGCGCACCTGCGGGGCACGAATTTCCTCATTGATCGTTGTGCGCTTCTCACCCGGCGCACCTTTAGGTTGTGCTCTTCTGATTATTCTGTCTCCGCCTCAATACCGAAACGACCGCGCAACCCAATATCTCTCTGGAGCCTGTCAACAAAGACCTCTAGGTCTAAAGCCCCAAGATCATTACCTGATCGAGTTCTCACAGCCACCTGCTGATTTTCTACTTCTTTATCACCGATCACTAAAAGATACGGGACCCTTTGCAATGTGTGGTGGCGGATTTTATAGCCGATCTTCTCATTGCGCAAATCGGATTTCACCCTGAGGCCCCTAGTAATAAGTATTTTCTCAACTTGTTTGGCATAATCGTGCTGTGAATCCGTGATAGTTAACACTGCAACCTGAGTCGGCGAAAGCCACGGGGGCAGTAAACCCGCGGTATTTTCTAAAATAATTCCAACGAAGCGCTCGAGGCTTCCAAGAATTGCTCGATGCAACATTACAGGAATATTTTTTGATCCGTCTTCGGCTATATATTCGGCATCTAACCGTCCAGGCATCGAAAAATCAACCTGCATGGTGCCGCATTGCCAAATCCGCCCAAGGCAATCTTTAAGCGAATACTCAATCTTTGGTCCATAAAATGCTCCTTCTCCAGGTAGCTCCTCCCATTCTACGCCTAGTTCATCTAAAGCATCCGACAATGTTTTTTCTGCTTTGTCCCAAGTTAGGTCATCTCCAACACGTTTTTCAGGACGAGTCGAAATACGAACCATTACTTCATCAAAGCCCATATCGTGGTAGACCTCAGTCAATAATTGATTAAAGCTCTTCACTTCATCCAAGACCTGCTCTTCTGTACAAAAAATATGCGCATCATCCTGAACAAAATTTCGAACACGCATCAGACCATGCAGAGAGCCTGATGGCTCATTTCGATGGCACGATCCGAACTCAGCAAGTCGAATTGGAAGTTCGCGATAGGAGGTAATTTTCTTGTTATAAATCTGCACATGACACGGACAGTTCATCGGCTTCACCGCATAATCGCGGCTCTCGCTTGATGTGACAAACATATTCTCCTGGTACTTACCCCAATGACCAGACGCCTCCCACAACCTCTGATCAACAAGTTGTGGCGTCCGAATTTCCTGATACCCTGATTGCTCCAAACGCTCTCGAATATAATCCTCAAGCACCCTATAGATAGACCAGCCGTTGGGATGCCAAAAAACCATCCCCGGAGCCTCCTCTTGCAGGTGAAACAAGTCCAAGGTCTTGCCCAAGTTACGGTGGTCACGCTTGGCGGCCTCTTCCAAAAACTTTAGATGTGCCTCAAGATCTTGTTTAGACGTGAATGCTATGCCGTAGATTCGCTGTAGCTGTTTATTGTTAACGTTACCTCGCCAATAAGCACCAGTAACATTCGTCAGCTTAAAGTGCCGAAGAAATCGAGTGTTGGGGACATGCGGCCCCCGACACATATCTATATATTCCTGATGGTAGTACAAACCAATAGGTTCTCCATCATCAGGAATATCGTGCTCAATAATCTGAAGTTTGTACGTCTCATCGCGCTTTTGGAAGACTTCAAGAGCCTCAGCTCGAGAAGCCCACTGCTTGATGACGAGATAATCTTGCTTTACTAATTC
>CAZFNA010000083.1:0-2347 GCA_964520465.1 uncultured Pseudomonadales bacterium
CATGCCCTGCCTCGATGGCACGCCGGAGGTCGCCATCAGAAAATACACCAACAAGTGCTTTGTTTTGATCTAAAACTGTTGTGAAACCAAGACGTTTGGTGGTCATCTCTAGCAAAGCTGTAGGCAATGTTGCGTTGTCAGAAATCGAAGGCAGTGCATCGCCGCTATGCATAATATTGTCGACTGTTAGAAGTAACTTGCGACCAAGCGCTCCACCTGGATGGCTAAATGCGAAATCCTTACGAGAGAACCCTTTTGCTTCTAATAGCGCAATCGCAAGTGCGTCACCAACCACTAATGCGGCGGTGGTGCTCGACGTTGGTGCGAGATTCAATGGACATGCTTCTTTGTTTACAGCTACCAATAGGTGGGCATCTGCTGCTTGGGCGAGCGTCGAGGTATTATCACCCGTCATGCTGATGAGCGGCGTGCCAAGTCTTTGAATTAGGGGCAACAGCCTTACAAGCTCAGCAGTTCTTCCGCTTTTGGACAGTGCAAGAACTGCATCATTCGACGTAAGCATACCCAGATCACCATGTGAGGCTTCGGCTGGATGCATAAAAAATGCTGGTGTTCCGGTTGAGGCAAGAGTCGCTGCTATTTTACAACCGATATGTCCAGATTTACCCATGCCTGTAACAACCACGCGCCCGTCACATGCGATGCATAGTTCACATGCCTTGTTGAAGTCTTGATTCAGTTGGTCAGTAAGCTGTGCGATAGCTTCAGCTTCAAGGCGGATTGTTCGTTTTGCTGACTCGATAAAACTCATCAATGCGGCACGGTCGTTGCGAATATATGAGAAAGATAGCCCACGTAAAGCAGAAGCAAAAGGATTCCGTATGATCGCTTTAGGGTTCCGCTCAATACGAAGCTAGCCAAAACCAATAATAAAACGTGAAGACCCGCCGTCCAAGGCAGGTCCCGAGAGAAAACATCTGGTTCAATGGCGAATGGTGAAATGATTGATGCTAGACCAATAACGCCTAAAAAATTAAAAAAATTGGAGCCGATAATAGTTCCCAAGGCCATATCTGTTTGCTTTTTTAAAGCTGATGCTATGCTTGCGGCTAGTTCTGGTAAGGAAGTGCCGATGGCGACTATGGTAAGCCCTATGACTAATTCTGAAATGCCAAAGTAGCGAGCAATTTCTGTTGCGCCCCAGACCAATGCTTTTGAGCTACCGATAAGCAAGGCCAAGCTGCCAAGCGTTAGCGTCATCGATCGGAGAAATGAGAATTTCGGTACTTGCAATGTTTTGTCAGTTGCGGGCTCATTTTTAGCCAACAGAAATAATATGATAGGAAGTGTTATTAAAAAGCTGGCGCCAGCAATCCTGTCAAATTCTCCCCGATAAGCTAACCCATAGATTACGAGGCACACAGAAACTAGAATTGGGAGTTCGCACTTAACTAGCCTGCGCGGGACAACCAAGGGAGATATGCAGGCGGTTATTCCGAGAACAAGTGCTATATTCGTAATAATTGATCCCAGCGCATTACCTAGAGCGAGCCCCGGGGTTCCCTCGTAAGCAGCGACGGTTGAGACCACCAATTCAGGAGCAGATGTTCCAATGGATACTATGGTGAGCCCTATTAAAAAATGACTCATCCCAAAACGTGAGGCAAGACTTGCTGCGCCGTCAACAAACTTATCAGCGCTAGTTACAGTTAGTGAAATTCCGATAATGACAGCTAGAATTGCCCAAAGCATGCTTTAACTCCCAAACGTTGGCGGACATTAAACATGTTGTAGCCAAGCTCTGCTACAATTAGCTTGATATTAATGAAACTAGGTGATGGCCTCTGATTTTGGCTACTCGAGCATTTATAGAGATAGACAACGTTGCGTTCTGGCGAGAGGAGCGTGTCGTTTATGACAGTTTGAGCGCCTCGATTCCTTGTGGGAAAATTACGGCGATCGTCGGTCCCTCTGGGACAGGTAAAACCACTCTGCTACGCTTGATCGCAGGCCAACTTCGGCCGGATTTCGGGGATGTCAGAATAGATGGGGTTTCTGTCCAATCACTTCATAGGCTGGATCTTTTTGATTTGCGAAAACGGATGGGTATGTTGTTCCAGTCAGGAGCATTGTTTACTGAACTCAATACATATGAAAATGTTGCGTTTCCACTTCGGGTTCACACTGAGTTAGATGAGGACCTAATCCAAATAGTGGTTCTGATGAAGCTGGAGGCCGTTGGCCTTCGTGGAGCCGTTGATTTGATGCCTTCAGAGCTCTCTGGCGGAATGCAGCGACGGGTTGCTTTGGCGCGTGCGATCGCGCTCGATCCGGAAATGATTATGTACGACGAGCCTTTTGTTGGACAGGATCCAATAGGGCTGGG
>CAZFNA010000083.1:2357-7211 GCA_964520465.1 uncultured Pseudomonadales bacterium
TCTTTGATAAAGCAGTTGAACAAGACGCTGGGTTTGACCTCGCTGGTGGTCTCCCACGACCTACATGAGACTTTATCGATTGCAGATCATGTAATCATGATTGCCAACAATCGAGTGGCATTTGAGGGTTCGCCTGCTGTGATGCGAGCCTCGACGGATACACTGGTACAGCAATTCCTGCAGGGGAGTCCTGATGGCCCTGTACGTTTTCATTTCCCGGCTCCTCGGTTAGGCGACGTCCTATGATGATTGATTGGGTTGCTAGTCTTGGTCGCTCGATAATCGCTCAAGTTAGAGGAATAGGCCGTGCAACCTTAATATTAAAGCAGGCCTTATTGGGCCGGTCCAATGTGGGTGTAAATTGGAAGCTTACTATCGATCAGGTTTTCGCAGTTGGTGTACTTTCGCTAAGTATCATATTGGTCAGTGGTTTGTTCATTGGTATGGTGTTAGCGCTACAGGGTTATACTATTCTAACAGCTTACGGAAGCGAACAAGCTTTGGGCCAGATGGTGGCACTGTCGCTTGTACGGGAACTTGGGCCAGTGGTGACAGCCCTATTGTTCGCGGGACGAGCAGGGTCCGCTTTGACAGCTGAAATTGGCTTAATGAAAGCCACAGAGCAACTCGCGAATCTTGAAATGATGGGCATCGATCCACTCCGACGTGTTGTAGCCCCCCGATTTTGGGCGGGTGTTATTAGTTTGCCGGTCCTTTCCATTATTTTTATTAGCGTAGGTTGCCTAGGTGGAGCTTTGGTGGGTGTTAGCTGGCTTGGAATCGATGCAGGCTCCTTTTGGGCCAATATGCAGGCATCTGTAAATTTCTATGATGATGTATGCAACGGTATAATTAAATCGGTTGTATTTGCAATAGTTGTGACATGGGTCGCTGTTTATCAGGGCTATGACCTAGTTCCAACTTCTGCGGGAATAGCTTTGGCCACGACAAAAACAGTGGTTTATGCTTCGCTTGCAATCCTTGGGTTTGATTTTTTTCTGACCGCAGTAATGTTTGGAGAGATTTAAGTGTATTCACGTATTTCGGAGTTAAGTGTGGGTGCCTTTGTAGTGCTGGGGACTCTTTGTTTAGCCTTTCTAGCGCTCGAAGTAAGCGGTCTGACTCAAACTGGCGATAGGGGCTCTTATGGCTTAAGTGCTCGATTTGATAATGTCGCTGGATTGACAGGCAGGGCTAAAGTAAGCGCAGCAGGTGTAGTTGTAGGCCGAGTCATCAATATTCGTTACGACGAACAAACTGCCAGTGCAATAGTCGATATGGAAATTAGTGAGAATTTTCGGAACTTTTCGGAAGATACCTCTGCTTCAATCCTGACCGCCGGATTATTGGGGGAAAAATACATTGGTTTAAATACAGGTGGCGATCTGAGTAATCTATCTGATGGAGATGTTATCTATGATACGCAGTCGGCAATTGTACTTGAGGAGTTGATTGGGAAATTCCTGCTGAATATAGGTAGTGACAAATGAAGATATGGTTGATGGCGGCTTATCTTACTCTCGGACTGTCAATGGGTGCACATGGTGACAGTAATCCTTTGGAGGTAGTTGAGCCACTTAGAATCGCGCGTGATTCGTTTTATCTTGACGTTTCTAAATTCCATGCGGGCGCTATGACCGAGCGAGAGTTGACGGCTCGCGTTTCGGAACAAATGATCCCGTTAATTAACTCAAAGAAAGTTGCATTGCGAGTCATGGGGCATCATCGACGTAATTCCTCAGAAGCCGACCAGAACCTTTTCGTCAAGGTAATGCAAGAGACGCTCATTGATGCTTATTCAAAAGGATTGGGCGGGTATGAAGGGGAGAAGCTGATCCTTCCTTTACGCGCGAAATTTTTGAGACCTGGAATGGCCTTTGTTGAGGCGGAACTAGAGAGGCCAGGTAAAGAGTCGATTCCAGTTCAATTTGCTTTGGGATTTGATGATACGAGAGGATGGTTAGTAGAAAATGTAACCGTCGCGGGCATCAATTTAGGCCTTTTGCTACGCGATCAATTCAACGCGTTAGTGAGTTCGACGGGGAGTGTAAGTGGCGCAATCGATTCCTGGTCATTCACCTCTGTGAGTGGCAATTAATTGTGTGGGCAGTTAACACCGATGATTATGAAAAGTCATGGGCCAAGATAAAACAACTTGGTGTTGAGGCGATTGATCAAGGAGCTGAATCGGTTGATATAACCGCATGGACGGAGGCATCGAGTGCACACTTAGCGGTTCTAGTATTTTGGTGGCAAATCGCAAGATCTAGAGGCCGGGCGCTTAAAATTACTGGAATGAATCCAGCCTTTAAGACATTAGCTGAATTAGGTGGCGTGTCATGTATTGAAACAGGAGAGCCAGATGCTGGTCACTGAAGTACACGCGTTATTGGAATCCAAAGAGACTGGATGGGTGTTTGCAGTGCAGGGTGAGGGTCGAAACTTTCAGATCGAGGCTATTAGTGAGGATTTTATCGAAATGAGTCGAGTAAAACGGCAGCAAGCTGTTTATCGATTGATTTCCGATGAGATTACTATGGGCTCATTACATGCCATTACGATCACTGCGTTGACGCCTGAAGAAAAGCAAAAACGGCAAGAATTAGGAATTTAGTATTATGGATCGTTTCTTAATTCGGGGCGGAAGACAACTCAGTGGTAAAGTCCGAGTTAGCGGCGCTAAAAATGCTGCACTTCCAATTCTGGCGGCTGCCTTAATGGTGCCAGGAAAAGTCCGTTTTGAAAATCTACCGCACCTCAATGATGTCACAACTATGCTACAGCTTTTAGGAAGAATGGGCGTAGATGTCTTACTCGATGATACTGGATCGGTTGAGCTTGACGCTTCTCAGCTAAATTCAATTGTCGCACCCTACGATTTGGTTCGAACTATGCGGGCGAGTATTGTTGTGCTTGGTCCCCTACTCGCAAGGGCTCATGCAGCCGAAGTTTCATTGCCCGGAGGGTGTGCCATAGGCGCGCGGCCAGTGAACCTGCACGTCAAGGCATTAGAGCGTTTGGGTGTCGAATTTGAAGTAAAGGATGGTTACATAAAAGGTAGGGCGCCGGGTGGGTGGATAGGTGGAAAAGTTCTATTTGAAAAGGTCACGGTGACCGGAACAGAGAATGTATTAATGGCTGCTGTATTGGCTAAAGGTCGTACTACTATTGAGAATGCTGCACGTGAACCGGAGGTGAGTGATTTAGCTGACTGTCTGGTCGCTGTCGGGGCAAAGATTGAGGGTATTGGAACAGACATGCTTTGTATTGAAGGGGTCAAGGAATTGCATGGTGGTACGCATCGCATTATTCCTGATCGCATTGAGGCAGGAACATTTCTAGTTGCCGCTGCGGCAACCAAGGGATCCTGTCTGTTGACAGACTGTCAACCAAATCATATGGACGCCACTTTGCTCAAACTTGAAGAGGCTGGAGCGAGCATCCAGCGAGATAAAACCTCGATTGCTTTGGATATGAATGGTTGCCGATCAAAAAGTGTTGATATCACGACTGTCGAGTACCCTGGATTCGCGACAGATATGCAGGCTCAATTTGTTGCTTTGAATGCGGTAGCTGAAGGCTCGGCGCGGGTTACTGAAAAGATTTTCGAAAACAGAATGATGCACATTCCGGAGATGCAGCGGATGGGAGCAAGAATCGATCTTCAGGGTTCGACGGCGATTACAACTGGTGTTGATCACTTGAGAGGCGCACCTGTTATGAGTACAGATTTGAGAGCATCTGCTTCACTAGTTATTGCTGGCTTGGTTGCTAAGGGAGAGACCGTTATCGATCGTGTTTATCATATTGCTCGTGGTTACGAACGCATTGAGGAGAAGTTGCGTCGATTGGGTGCAAATATTGAACGAGTACGTTTATGAAGCAGCCGCTAACGTTCGCATTGGCCAAAGGGCGTCTTCTGGAGGAGACTTTACCAGTGCTAGCTGATCTTGGAATTGTGCCTACTGAGTCGCTATCAGGAAGCCGCAAGTTGATGTTTGAAACGAATCACCCCGATGTGCGGTTATTGGTATTGCGAGCCACTGACGTACCCCCGTATGTTGAGCGTGGTGGAGCGCACCTCGGCATTGCTGGCAAGGATACTTTACTTGAGTTTGGCTCTGAAGTGCTTTGTGAACCCGTGGATTTAGGACTTTCGAAGTGCCGATTGATGACGGCGATACCAAAAGGGATGGATTTGCCTCCTACTGGGCGACTTCGGGTTGCTACGAAATATGTCAACGTTGCACGCCAGTATTTCGCATCGCAGGGGCGTCAGATTGATCCCATTAAGCTGTATGGCGGAATGGAATTGGCTCCTATGGTTGGGTTGAGTGATGCCATTGTTGACGTGGTAGATACAGGTAATACGCTGAATGCTAACGGTCTTGAGGCGAGAGATTTGATTGCTTATTCAAGTGCACGTCTCGTCGTGTCAAGGGTCGCAATGAAGACACGCTACGAGCGTATAGCCCCCATAATTGAGAATTTAAATGAATGGGTGCGGAAAAATCATGCAACTTAGCCCGGTTATCTTGTCGACTGAGAATCCTGAATTTGAATCTCGACTGTCAGAATTGACCACTTGGGAATCTGTCAGCGACGTGGCTATGCAGACACGCGTCGCTGAAATTATTCATGCGGTGAGAACGGAGGGTGATCAAGCTTTACTGCGACTAACGCGTGAATTGGATAGTAATCCAGTCTCCCAAGGCGATGAGCTAGTGGTACGTGTGGAAACTTTAGAGAATGCGTTCAATGGCTTACCGAACAACCTGAAAACTGCATTAGAGACAGCGCGTGATCGTATTTGGACTTTCCATAAGGCTCAAGAAGAGCATAGTTGGCGGTTAC
>CAZFNA010000084.1:0-7199 GCA_964520465.1 uncultured Pseudomonadales bacterium
TCGAGCAATTGACTCATCGGCTCGTGAAATTGTCTTGCAATAACAAAAGCCACTATCCAGGTGCCGAGACTTAATGCCTCTCTGACAAAGCCTCTTCTTAGACTCATTAAAGTTGAGAGCGCCAAAACCCCAACAATAATCCAATCAAAGGGGACCAGATTTAAGCCGAAGTCTATTTGATCGATCATAACCGACCATGCTCTCGCACATCATATTGTTTTATTTGAGCCTTGAGAGATAATTTGGCCTGGATTGACGCCGCAGCTGCCTCAGCGCTAGCTCTAACTAAAAGTGGTCCGACGTAGACTAGTGTTAATAATTCTTCAGCCCGTAGGTATACTCTTCCTAGCTGCAGTGCAATCAGCTTATCCTGGAGCGATTTCGCGTTATCGTAATTTTTAAATGCACCTACTTGTAAGATGAAACTAGCGTTGCCCTCAGGACCAACAGGGGACGCGAGAATAGACTGAAGCCGTTCTTCGCTAGCTTGCAATGCTTTTTGATCAATAGAAGGCGTTTCAATTAATTCAGCTGAAGCTACTGGAGGATCCGGCAAGCGAGCAAGTTGAGCTCCAGACTCTCGAATAGATGCAAACCGTGGAGTCAATAGCCATGGCAACACCAAAGCCGCAAGAGCAACCAGCGTGGCCGCTCCAATCCACTGATGTTTTCTACGGAGAGGAGACGATTTGTTCGTTTGCTCAGTTGAAGAGGTCATGCCTAAGTGCGTCCGCCACTAAAATAAATGAGCCAAATACCATGATCTGATCCTCGGCCTCCAATTCAGAGGGAAGCCCATTCAAAGCATCCGAAAGTGTAGCAAAAGTACGCCACGTCGTCTGTTCAAAAAGTTCGTTCCACTGGACTTCCAAGGATTCGACACTCTGACCACGGACGCCGTCAATTCCGACCAGTGCTATTTTCGACGTATATTTATATAGAATTGCCAGCATTGTCGAGGCATCCTTGTCGGCAAGCGCACCGAAAATTACTACACGATTCGATTTTGGAACACGTTTAGATAATGCTTTTGTCACAAATTCACAGGCTTGAGGATTATGCCCTACATCCAAAATCCATGTCCTATAATCAATAACATGAGATGACATCCGTCCAGGAATATCAGTACTTCTCATTACGATGTCGATATTTTCATCTAGCACATAACCCAGGCTATCCATTGCAAGACATGCGAGAGCAACAGAGGGTCCTGGCAACTTTAGATCAGTTTGGGGTATTAGCACATTAGATTGAGGGAGCCGTATTTGATCTCGCTCTACTACCTCATCCATAAATCGAATGATCGCAGAACGCTCTCTGGCCGTCTCAGAAAGGATGGGAGCCACATTCGAGGCATTAGTCCAAGTCGTTCGCCCAGCCCGCATTACACCTGCCTTTTCATAAGCAATAGACTCGAGGCTATCACCTAGAAATTGTTGATGATCCAAGCCGATAGTGGTGATTACCGAGACGTCTGGCTCAATAATATTAACCGCGTCTAGGCGCCCACCCAACCCAATTTCAAGGATCCAGAGATCCAAAGAATGCTGCTGAAAAACTACAAACGCTGCGAGCGTTAAATATTCAAAATACGTAAGGAATACACCATTTCTCGCACTTTCCACGTTCTCAAAAGCTTTAATAAGCTCTGTATCTGTGACGAATCTTCCATCCACTCGAACGCGCTCATGAATGGATCGAAGATGCGGGGACGTATATTGCCCGCATCGAAGACCCAAATGCCTCGCAACGGCTCCAGCTGCCTCAACTACAGAACCCTTGCCATTTGTTCCCGCAATCGTAAGGACCGTTGGAGTATGGTTTTGACTCAACCGAACCCAAACCATGCTGACACGATCCAGACCTAATTGAATACGCGAGACTGGTGAAAGTGCCTCAAGGTAGGCCTCCCAGTCACTAAGGTTCTTCAATAGCTAAACCGAGATAAAACTCGCGCGATCGTATTGCGCATTTCAGTGCGAGGCACAATCATGTCAACTGTACCGTGCTCAAGTAAGAATTCCGCTCGTTGAAAACCTTCGGGCAATGTTTCTCCCACAGTTTGCTCGATCACTCGGGGCCCAGCAAAACCCACAAGGGCTCTGGGTTCTGCGATATTTAAGTTGCCAAGCATAGCAAAGGATGCAGACACCCCGCCGAAAACCGGATCCGTTAATACCGAAATGTAAGGAAGGCCTGACTCACGCATTTTCTCCAGGACAGCTGATGTTCTCGCCATCTGCATCAAGGAAAACAGAGCTTCCTGCATTCGAGCTCCGCCTGATGCCGAAAAACAGACCAATGGAACTTTTTTTTCGAGACACAGCTCAGCGGCACGAACAAACTTTTCACCTACTACAGTACCCATAGAACCCCCCATAAAAGCATACTCAAATGCAACAGCGATTATGGGCTTGGTTTTCAAAGTGCCTTCCAGTGCTACTAAAGCGTCTACTTCACCAGTCAATTTTCGAGCCTGTACTAGGCGATCTTTATATTTTTTTTGATCCTTGAATTTCAGGCGATCACTTGCAAATAATTCTTTGAATAGTTCCGATGTCGAGTCCTGGTCAAAAAATCCAGCGAGTCTTAACCGTGCAGAAAGGCGTCCATGGTAACCACATTTTGGGCAAACACTCTGATTTCGTTCCAGTTCCGGTCGGTACAGAACTGCTTCACAGTCCACACATTTTGACCAGAGACCATCTGGAACGCTAACTTTTCGCTCAACTGTTTTTGAGCGAACAACAGACGGGACAATTTTGTCAAGCCAACTACTCATGATCTATCCCTAACCTATGACTTAGCATCTATTGCCTGTCGCATGGGTTTCAGGATTTTCTGTAAAGCCGCCGGAATCTGCTCGGGTCTATTGGCCAATTCTTCAATTTGACTTACCAATATAGAGCCCACTACCACTCCATCAGAACTGACGGAAATTTCAGCCGCATCTGCTGGTGTTCGGATACCAAATCCAACGCAAATAGGGACATCAACCCGCGTCCTCATCGCCAAGACTTTGGTGGCTACTTCTGCTGGATCAAGCTTTCCTGATCCGGTTACACCCTTAACTGACACGTAATATAAGTAGCCCGAGGTCGCTCTATTGATATTTTCGAGCCGATCTTCAGTAGTTGTCGGCGCCGCGAGATATATTAAATCCAAACCATTGTACTTAGCCGATCCAACCAGTTCGCCAGCCTCCTCAGGCGGCATGTCGACAATTAGCAACCCATCAACACCCACCTCCCGGCAGGCCTCACAAAAAATCGTTTCACCCATCGCGATAACTGGATTGAGATACCCCATCAATACAACTGGTGTGTCCTTATCCTGTAGACGAAACTCTGTTACAGCGGCTAACACACCACTTAAGGTCATTCCGGCAGCAATAGCACGTTCGGCACCCCTCTGATTTACAGGGCCATCAGCGAACGGATCTGAAAACGGCATGCCAAGTTCAATAATGTCTACGCCGACCTCAACCATCGCATGCATTGCAGGCACGGTCACAGAAGGCAAAGGATCACCTGCAATAATGTAGGGTATTAGTGCTTTACGTCCACCCGCTTCTAGGGATTTCATTCGCGTTTTAATACGAGTTTCTATCATGTTAACGAGATGCCTTCAATTTTAGCGACAGTGAAAATATCTTTATCACCCCGTCCTGACATATTGCACACAATATTTTGACTCGAGCGCATTGTCGCTGCAAGTTGCTTGGTGTAAGCCAAGGCATGCGCGGTTTCCAATGCAGGAATAATCCCCTCAACTTGAGAAACTTCGTGAAACGCAGCCAGAGCTTGGTCATCAGTCGCACCCACGTATTTAGCACGCCCGATATCTTTCAAATACGCGTGTTCTGGGCCTACCCCCGGATAATCCAGGCCAGCTGATACCGAATGCGTGTGCACTATCTGACCGTCACTGTTATCCATCAGATATGTTTTCGCTCCATGCAGCACGCCTGGACGACCCAGACACAAGGGTGCCGCGTGTTCAGCGGTTGATAGACCCCGACCAGCAGCTTCTACGCCATACACTGCGACCTCCGTATCTCGAAGGAAAGGGTAGAACAGGCCAATCGCATTTGAGCCTCCACCCACACACGCAACCAGTGCATCAGGATAAGCGCCAAATGTCTGCTTTGACTGCCATTTAACCTCGCGGCCCACTACGGCATTAAAATCACGAACCAATTGAGGATAAGGTGCAGGACCGGCAACCGTTCCTATAATATAAAATGTGTGGTCGACATTAGTCACCCAGTCACGCATCGCCTCACTTAATGCATCTTTCAGCGTACGCGAACCAGATTCAACCGGCACCACGGTGGCACCCAGAAGTTTCATGCGATAAACATTCGGTGATTGTCGTTCCACATCATCGACACCCATATAAACCACGCATTCCAGTCCGAGCCGAGCCGCCACAGTGGCTGTCGCCACACCATGCTGACCCGCGCCAGTTTCTGCAATAACTCTTGGCTTACCTGAATACTTCGCTAACAAAGCCTGGCCGATCGTATTGTTTACTTTGTGGGCGCCGGTATGGTTTAAATCCTCACGCTTGAAATAAATCTGTGCTCCACCAATCGCCTTAGACCATCGCTCGGCATGGTAAAGGGGTGATGGTCTTCCTACGAAGGTCGCTAAATCAGCATCGAATTCCCTTTGAAATTCAGAATCGTTTTTTAATTTCTGATAATTTTCGTCAAGTTCGCTCAATGCTGCCATGAGCGTTTCAGAAACATATCGACCGCCATAATCTCCAAAATGCCCGCCGGCATCAGGCTCATAGTCGAGTTTTCTTAATTCCTGTTCTGTTAGAAGCATAATAGTGTTCTCACTTAGGTTCTACACGCCTGAATAAAGCGTGCCATTTTATCAGGATCCTTACGTCCTGGCTTTGACTCAATGCCCCCACTGACATCCAAAGCCCAGGGGGCAGCTTGTGCTATCGCTTCTTTAGCATTCTCAGGGGTTAATCCGCCTGCCAAAATGACGGGGCGATCGATTTGCGGAATCAAATTCCAATCGAATCGTTCGCCTGTTCCTCCCGGCACTCCCTTAACATGCGTGTCAAGTAAAAATCCTGCAGCAAGCGGATAGCGAGCTATTTCAGAAGCGACGTCCATACCCGGCTTCATCCGCAGTGCCTTGATAAACGGAAGCCCCACCGTTTCGCAGTAAGCTGGTGTTTCATCACCGTGATATTGGACAAGGTTCAATTTGGTTAATTTAAAAACTTGCCGCACCTCACGGACACCACTATTCACGAATAAACCGACACGGGTGATAAATGCAGGTACGCAGGCTGTCAATATCTGCGCTCGTTCAATCGTTACACTTCTCGGACTTGCCTGATAAAAAACAAATCCTAGAGCATCGGCACCTATTGCCACTGCTTGCAGCACATCTTGAGTTTGGGTCATTCCACAAAATTTTACTCGTGTCATGCCTTACACCTTACCGGAACCGTCTTAAGAATGTCTTTGGCTATTTGTGGAATCCGAACAGTTGGTGGTAAGTAAAAATTATCTTTATAGTCTGGCCCTATAAAATAAAGGCCCTGTGGAGGTGCTGTGACGCCTCCTTCACTTCTATCCTTGGATTGAAGAACATACTTTACCCACTCAACAGGATTATCGCCGGCTCCAACAGACATCAAAACACCGACGATATTACGCACCATATGTTGTAAAAAAGCATTAGCTTGAACATGTATAGCTATTAGATCGTTGTGCACATGTACATTTAAAAGGCTGATAGTGCGGACAGAAGTTTTAGATTGACAATTAGCTGATCGGTAGGCGTTAAAATCATGAGTGCCAATCAAAAATCCACAAGCCGCAGCCATTTTTTCTAACTCAAGCCTCTTTCGTGTAGATGTTACAGCATTTCGGAGCATTGCACTTCGAACCGAATTACTGCGGATTAAATATATATACTGGCGGGACAAGGCTTCGAAACGAGCATGGAATGAAGAGTCAGTCTCAGATGCCCAGGATAGAGAAATATCATGCGGCAGATGAGTATTAGTACCCATGACCCAGTTATATGGCGTCCGTTGCGCTGAGGTATCAAAATGACATATCTGCGAGCTTGCGTGGACACCCGCATCAGTTCGACCAGAACACTTCAAACGAATCGGCTCATCAGCAACGAGAGATAACGCACGCTCAACAACGGTCTGAACGACTTGCGGATCGTGCTTCTGCACTTGCCAACCGCGATATCCAGAACCATCATACTCAATAGAGATCGCAATTCGCCGAGACGTAACATTAACTCCTATGGACATCGAGCAAAGCGCTAGCCTTCGCTGCACTCTCTCTATCGGGGGATACAGCCACTCGGATTAATAATTCAATGGCCGTCTGCGTCATACCCATAGCAAGGTAGTTCTGGGCCAACTCCAACTGATGTGCAGCCACATCTGCCTCATCATCAGGATCTTCACCCCATTCTGGATTTTCATTCAGCGCGTCCGCGGAAAAAGCCTCAATTAATGATTCATCCCCACCGGAGTATAGCTCTTCAGCCTCTTGCTGTTTGGTCGGATCATCAATCTTTGCCTTCAGTCTCTCAACCGCAGACTCTAGTGCCTCATCTGCCTCTCGATTGTTCTCATGTATTGAGCCCATAGGCCCACCAACTACAGACTCTTGTTCTTCTGTAGAGGGATCAAGTGATGAAGACAATTGCGTGCTTTTTTTGGGATCCTGTGTTTTCTGGCCAGATCGTAAAAGCAGCCAGATAAATATCAATAAAACGACAAGAATTGCAACAAGGGCACCAAGTTGAGTCGTCAAAAACAGCTCCGTATCGACTTGAAATGGAATCCATCCCTCTATCTGGCCGAGCGCCTCACGAAAGGACGTCTCAACATCGACTTGAGACGGGATCCAGTCCACTACCTGATCGAACGTCGTCGCCAAAAAAGTTTCCACATCAAGCTGAGATGGAATCCAATCTTTCAATTGCATCGTTACTTTCGATTCAGCCGATGGCAACGCGGGGACTACCAATCCTGGCTTTTGTTTGATTACATCGGGCGCTTCCGCCATATCATCTAATTTCGCTGCCATTACATCGAGCTTCGTTTCGAGATCAGAAATTTTGTCAAGCAATTTAGTGACTGCAGGTGACATAAAAGCAGGCACCTCCGGCCTCGTTGGCGGTGCCTCTGATAATCTA
>CAZFNA010000085.1:0-7198 GCA_964520465.1 uncultured Pseudomonadales bacterium
GAACCTACCTGTTTTTGGTTCCTTCAATACCGGAGTATTTCTAAGCGCCCTATTGATTCAGGCGATCGGCTCTGGATTATGTATGAGTTTGGATGGGGGTATTCCAAGTGTTACACAACTCATCATTTGGTCAGTCCTGTCTGTATTTGGAGTTATGGTTAACCTAGTGTTTTACGCCCTGCTCGGCATGATTATATTATCGTGGCTCAGTCCTAGCGCATCAAATCCTGGAGCTGAGCTTGTAATCCAATTATCAGAGCCATTTCTTGCGCCTTTCCGACGCTTAATTCCGAATCTTGGCGGTCTTGATCTATCACCAATTTTATTATTTATTGTTATTAATATTCTCGAGGGAATGGTCATTAATGGACCTGCTCGATCTATGGGTATGTCCTATAATATTGCTCGATTCTTCGTCGGAATTACCGGATGAGTGGTTCCGTTGGGATCGTCACACCCAGTTTGATTAAATTTAATGAACCACTTCAATTAGAACGAGGCGTTGTACTACCGTGCTATGAACTGATGGTCGAAACCTATGGTGAGTTAAACGAGGATCGAAGCAATGGCGTTTTAGTCTGCCATGCCTTAAGTGGAAACCATCATGCAGCCGGATGCTATGAAGGTGATGCCACAAAAACAGGCTGGTGGGATAACTATATTGGTCCGGGCAAGCCGATCGATACAGATCAATTCTTTGTTATCAGCTTAAATAATCTCGGCGGATGTTCAGGTTCTACAGGACCACTATCTATAAATCCAGAAACCAGCAAACCATATGGACCTTACTTTCCAGAAGTGACCGTATTAGATTGGATTCATACACAAGCTAGATTGGCTGACTATCTAGGAATCTCATGTTTTGCTGCAGTTGTAGGTGGTTCACTTGGTGGCATGCAGGCATTACAGTGGTCAATTACTTATCCCGACAGGGTTGCCGCAGCCGGGATCATCGCGGCAGCCCCAAGACTGACAGCACAAAATATTGCATTTAACGAAGTTGCAAGACAAGCCATAATGCGAGATCCAAATTTCTTTGACGGGAACTACGCAGAGCATGGTGTGATTCCTGCCTCAGGAGTCGGCTTGGCCCGGATGGTCGGTCACATCACATATCTTTCGGACATCTCAATGGGTGCAAAATTTGGCCGAAGTTCACCAAGACAGGATAGAGATGTCGATGGAGCTAATTTCGCAGTTGAACAATATCTTAGATACCAAGGACAGCAATTCAGCGGACGATTTGATGCCAATACATATATCTTAATGACTCGAGTGTTGGATTATTTTGACCCAACAAATAACGAGTCCGTATCGCTATCTGAGACCCTAAGTAAAACGCAGTGTAAATTCTTAGTCCTTTCGTTTACTACAGATTGGCGCTTTTCTCCATCGAGATCGGAAGAAATAGTAGATGCACTGATACAGGCAGGGAGACCTGTCAGTTATGCTCGCTTAGAGTCAGCGCATGGACATGATGCCTTCCTAATCTCAGATACAGTCTATGGACGTATTTTCAAAGCATTCATGGATCGTGTATACACCGAATTGAGCGAGAACGTATGAGCTTCCATTCCCTCAGCATTCCAAACTGGATTACTCCAAATTCCCGAATTTTGGACTTGGGATGTGGCGAGGGAAATGTATTGACTCAGTTGGTCAAAAGTCATCAAGTGGAAGCTCTCGGATTAGAACTTGATCCAGAGAAAATAGCGATTTGTTTAGAGCAGGGTTTGAGCGTTGTACAACACGATATAAATAATGGGTTGTCCAATTTTAAAGCCCAGCAATTCGATACCGTGATTATGACTCAAACCTTGCAGGCTATTCGAAGACCAGATTTAGCATTGTCTGAAATGCTACGGGTTGGAAAGGAAGCCATCGTTACCTTTCCAAACTTTGCATATTTCAAGAATAGGATTCAACTTGGTATAGCAGGGCATATGCCTGTAAATCCGCAATTGCCAAATCCATGGTATGACACTCCTAATATTCATCTATCTACGTTCAAAGATTTTGAAAACCTATGTCAGGGTCTCGCGATATGCATTATAGATAAAGATACATCGGATTTATCTGGCAAGCGGACTTGGCTTGGGACAGCTTGGCCCAACCTCTTTGGGGAAGTTGCTATCTATAGACTTACAACGGAGCTCTAAATGCGTTTTGTCTTAACAGTTTTACTTAGTTTTTTTTCTAATCTCTGCCCAGGTCTAGATATAACTAGAGAGAATGGATTTGAGATCCAAGTCCAGCCTTTCCCATCGACATTTCTGACCCAGAAAATCGCGTCAATTTATGGATTTGAACGCAGCCGTCGGCAAGTATTACTAAATGTGGTGGTACTTAAAATTCAAGATGACGGAGAAGCCCGCGGGGCAGTGTCAGCTAGTGTAACGGGGTTTTCAAGAAATCTAATTGGACAAACCCAAGATTTGATATTCCGCGAGATCAATGAAAATGCAGAAGCTATATATTATCTAGCGCCTGTTCGTGTTTCCAATGAGGAGCCAGTCCAATTCATATTAAAAATTATCCCTGAGAATGAACGGATGATCAATGTCAATTTTAGGCATATTGTATATGTGGACTGAACGTCAACTCGTTTTAGCCAGTGGAAACCAAGGGAAGATCCATGAGTTTTCTCGACTGTTTTCTGACTTCGAAACGAAAGTGATTCCTCAACAGGCATTGAACATTCAATCGCCAGAAGAAACCGGGCTTAGCTTTATTGAGAATGCAATTCTTAAAGCACGGCATGCTTCCAATCTTGCGAATCTCCCCTCGTTAGCTGATGATTCTGGCTTAGTTGTCCCTTCACTAGATGGTGAGCCCGGACTCTATTCCGCGAGATATGCAGAGACGTATGCTTCAGATGAAGATAACATCTCACTATTACTCAAAAACATGCAGAGTCTTTTAGGTAACGATCGTCGCGCGCATTATATCTGCGCGCTTGCGCTTGTAAGATACGCAGCAGATCCTGATCCAATTGTGGTGATTGGTCGATGGCATGGCCGAGTCTTGGCAAGGCCCAAAGGTGAGCGAGGTTTTGGATATGATCCAATTTTTTTACCTAATGACTTTGACCAAACTGCGGCTGAACTGGAGCCTGACTTGAAAAGCCGTCTCAGTCATCGTGGCCTGGCAGTTGTCAAACTACATGCCTTGCTTTGCTAAACATCCCTCCCCGTTCGCTATATGTGCACATTCCTTGGTGTATACGAAAGTGTCCTTATTGCGATTTTAATAGTCATGAACAGATCGCTCCCGACTTTCAGAATTATGGGAAGATGTTAGTCAATGACCTCGAAGCAGATTTGCAGTCCTACGGCTCAGTCCCCTTAAGCTCTGTGTTTTTTGGGGGAGGTACTCCAAGTCTGATGCCTCCAGAACACTTAGAACCACTATTTACAAAACTCAAGTCACTAGATCTGATTCAACCTGACACTGAGATCACACTGGAAGCGAATCCAGGGACACTAGATTTGGGTCACCTACAAGGCTATCTGGCACTTGGCGTTAGCCGTTTATCAATCGGTGTACAGAGCTTCAACCATGAAGTATTAAAAAATTTAGGTCGTATTCATAACCGTCAGCAAGCGATACAGATGATTGAAGTCGCACAATCAGTTGGGTATCAGCGCTTAAACGTCGATCTGATGCATGGCACGCCAGGTCAAACTCCAGAAATTGCAAAACAGGATATTGCGTTAATTAGTCAACTCGAGATTAGCCATCTCTCTTGGTATCAACTGACGATCGAACCAAATACCATTTACTTTAGCGATCCACCTATGCTGCCAGACGAAGAATCGCTTGATAAGACCGAATTAGTCAGCTCGCAATTCATTGAGTCACTTGATCTCGAGCACTACGAGGTGTCGGCTTTTGCAAAGCCTGGAGAAGAGGCTCAACACAATTTAAATTATTGGCAATTTGGTGATTATCTAGGTATCGGCGCTGGTGCTCATGGAAAGATCAGTAGCTCTTCGGGTGTTATCCGCACCCAGCGAACTCGGCAGCCTAATAATTATCTAGCAAGAAAAGTCTTTACGCCAATAGAACATCCTATAACTAGCCAACATCAAGGGATGGAGTGCTTAATGAATGGTCTACGTTTAAAAAAAGGCATATCTTACGGTCTATTTTTGGAGCGAACAGGGCTCGACCCAGAGGAATTCCGAGGGCGATATTTGAAACAAGCGGACCAATTCTGTTTACTTGAAAAGAAACGCTTTCAAGCCTCTCCACTCGGTTGGAGACACCTAAATAAGATTTTAGAGCTGCTTGTCTAAGGCCTTGGCCTTAAATACCAAGTCGAAAATATTATGACCTAACTTCTCACCGCGTATTTCAAACTTGGTGATTGGTCTCCTGTCAGGACGTGAAGCATATCTGCTATCGTTAGAAATATTTTGCCAGACTGGATTTCGGCTGAATAATTCCAGTATCCAAGCTGCATAAGGCTCCCAGTCTGTTGCCAGGTGACAAAATCCACCAATACCTACTCGGTCAGCAAGAAATTTGATGAAGTCTGGCTGGATAATTCGACGCTTATGGTGACGTTTTTTATGCCAGGGATCTGGGAAATAAATTTGGACACCCTCAAGCGAACGAGAGGGAAGCCCATAAGCCAAAACTTCCACTGCATCTTCACACATGATTTTAAGGTTGGAAACCCCAGCTTTTTTTGCTTCATTCATCAGCCGACCAACGCCAGGCTTATGAACTTCAATGCCCAAAAAATTACGTTCTGGCTCATGGAGTGCTTGAGTCAGCAATGAATCGCCCATTCCAAACCCAATTTCTAAAATCAAAGGGGCTTTCCGAGCAAATATACAGTCAATATCGAGCTGACGATGGGAGAACTCAATGCCATACTCATCCCATAACGTTTGATATCCCTTATTCTGAGAGTTAGTCATTCTTCCCGCGCGAAGGACGAAACTCCGGATGCCACGTTTTTTGGTGTGTTCAGTCATTGGATCAAGTCAATCTCAGGACTCGAAGCGTCTGCATAACGTTTCCTGTTCATACGGCCTGCTTCGTAGGCCAGATGTCCACTTTCCACAGCCAACCTCATTGCCCGTGCCATTTTAACTGGATCTGCCGCTTCTGCAATCGCAGTGTTCATCAAGACACCCTCACAGCCAAGCTCCATTACCACGGTTGCATCTGACGCTGTTCCAACACCCGCATCAACGATTACAGGCACAGTAAGGTGTTCCAATATTTCTCTAATATTATAAGGATTCTGTAACCCCAAGCCCGAGCCAATCGGTGCACCAAGGGGCATCACTGCGACACACCCTATCGATTCTAGCTCAATCGCAATTAATGGATCGTCTGAGGTATACACCATTACTTGAAAGCCCTCATTGACGAGGATTCGAGCAGCAGTCAAGGTCTCAACTACGTCTGGATAAAGCGTCCGCGACTTTGAAATTACCTCGAGTTTCACAAGGTTATGACCATCTAAAAGTTCACGAGCGAGACGACAGGTACGAACGGCTTCATCAGCCGTATGGCATCCAGCAGTATTTGGCAATAGTGTGTAGCGATCAGGAGAAATCACATCTAGCAAATTGGGTTCATTTGGATTTTGTCCAAAGTTTGTGCGTCGCACAGCCATCGTAACTACATCGGCTCCACTCGCCTCAATTGCTTGACTAGTTTCTTCCAGATCCCGATATTTACCTGTCCCAACCAACAGTCGGGATCTAAAATTATGCGAACCAACTCTTAGGACATTAGCCACTTTTTATCCTCCCCCAATGGCATGAACGATTTCCAGAGTATCACCATCGTCTAAAATGACTTTATTGTATTGTGACTTCAGAACAATATTACCGTTACGCTCAACTGCAATTCGACAACCGGTCAACCCCTTGGTCTCAAGAAATTTAGCCAACGTTTGTGAGGTAATTACTTCTACCTCACCATTGACTGAAATCTGCATTTCTATCCCCCCATTAAAAAAGGCCGCACAGGCGACCTTTCAGTTGGTAAAAAGCATTTTTTATGCAACAAGTGCAACTTTTACCTTTTTCATTGCATTTTTCTCTAACTGACGGATACGCTCTGCCGATACATTGTACTTACCTGCTAGCTCGTGCAGTGTAGATTTTCTATCCCCTAGCCAACGACTAGCTAGGATATCTTTGCTTCTGTCGTCAAGTGCATTTAACGCTAAATACAGACGATCTGTCGAATTTTTCGTCCAATTTTTCTTTTCAAGAATCTGTGCAGGATCGGCGCCGGACGCCTCTAAATAATGAGCAGGTGCCAAGGACAGATCGTCATCGTCGTCCATATATCCATCAAAGGCCATGTCTTGAGCAGCAAGACGACCCTCCATCTGCCGAACAACGTCTTCACTTACACCCAAATCGTTTGCGACACTCTTAACCTCAGCTGCCGTAAACCATGCCAACTTTTTCTTTGCGCTTCTCAAATTAAAGAACATTTTCCGTTGCGCTTTAGTTGTCGCGACCTTAACAATTCTCCAATTTTTAAGAATATATTCATGCATCTCAGCCTTAATCCAATGCACGGCAAAAGAAACCAAACGTACACCCATTTCTGGATTAAAACGCTTAACAGCCTTCATCAACCCAACATTTCCTTCTTGGACTAAATCTGCTTGAGGTAACCCATAACCTGAATAACTTCTGGCAATGTGGACTACAAAGCGGAGATGCGACATTACAAGTGAACGTGCTGCATCAAGATCTTCATAATAATAAAGCTTGTCAGCAAGTGCTTTCTCTTGTGTAGCTGTTAAAATCGGTATTTGGCTAACCGCCTGGACATAAGCCTCTATTTTTCCACCTGGAAGTAACACTTCAACAGGAAAATTTGACTTTTTCGGCATGAAAACTCGTGAGTCAGATAGCTTCTGGGTTTGTGACATAACTGATCTCCTTTAATTAACTTCACTTAATATAGTATAGGTATCTTCTACCAAATCTTTAATTCTGGAACGCCCAATATTAATTGCGATTAATTCCATTTGGTCATCAATGGAGGGTTTTCAATTGCCTATTAACAGCACGTTCAGCGCCAACCCAACTTGCCAGCATTGCAACGCACTCAATGCCAATGAAAATTCGATTGTCTATGCCAAATTCAATAAGTCTGATATCCAGGACTCTCAAACTTGATTCAAACGGATTGAATAATACAGTATTTAACA
>CAZFNA010000086.1:0-6876 GCA_964520465.1 uncultured Pseudomonadales bacterium
CGTGATCGTATTTGGACTTTCCATAAGGCTCAAGAAGAGCATAGTTGGCGGTTACCAGATCAGGATGATGGAATAGTTCTGGGTCAGGAAATTCGCCCAATGGATCGTGTCGGTTTATATGTTCCGGGTGGGAAGGCTTCTTACCCATCATCAGTATTAATGAATGCAATACCAGCTAAGGTCGCTGGGGTTGGTTTAGTCCAAATGGTGGTCCCGGCGCCCGGTGGTGAAATAAGCTCTACTGTGTTGGCGGCTGCATATCTGGCTGGAGTGGATCGTGTGATTACCGTTGGTGGAGCACAGGCTATTGCGGCATTAGCGTATGGGACTGAAACCGTAGCCTCGGTTGATAAGATTGTTGGGCCAGGAAACGCATGGGTTGCGACTGCCAAACGGCAGGTTTTTGGAAAAGTGGGGATTGATATGATTGCAGGCCCATCTGAAATTCTGGTTTATGTTGAGCCTCCGATGAACCCCGAGTGGGTTGCGATGGATTTATTCAGTCAGGCTGAGCATGATGAGGATGCGCAATCAATTCTTATGTATTCTGACATCAAATTCGCCAATCAGGTTTTGGACTCTATGAATCGCCTACTTTCGACGTTACAGCGGTCGTCAATCATAGAGCAATCGATTAATAACCGTTGTATCTTTATCCAAGTAATGGATCGAGAGGATGCAGCGCGAGTTATTAATCGTATTGCTCCTGAACATCTCGAATTATGTGTTGACGACCCTGACGCAATGTTGACTTCAATTAACCATGCGGGTGCAATTTTTATGGGCCGTCATAGCCCTGAAGCACTGGGTGATTATTGTGCTGGACCAAATCACGTTTTACCAACGTCAGGCACAGCGCGTTTTGCTTCGCCACTTGGAGTTTATGATTTTATCAAGCGCTCATCAATTATCCATTGCAGTGAAGCTGGCGCGAAAAAGATAGCAGGTGTTGCCTCTACTTTGGCAAAGGCCGAAAGTTTGACAGCGCATGCGCGTTCAGCGGACTACCGCAGATGACTCGTAGCGAATTCATCCAGGCATTAGTTCCGGCGCGATTACTTGATGGAAACGTTTACCAAGTGCCTGATTCAACTGGAATGATCAAGCTGGATGCCATGGAAAATCCGTACGTATGGCCGGCTGATCTTTGGAACGATCTAGTTAATCAATTAGCTACATGCTCATTGAATCGCTATCCTGATCCACAGGTGCGCGCAGTACGTGAGCCGCTTCGCAACTGGATGGAGATTCCTGAATCGCTTGATCTGCTATTTGGAAATGGTTCAGATGAAATTATTGCACTTTTAATTTCAAGCCTTATTGGTTCTGGTAGGAGCGTTTGCGCTCCTGATCCAAGTTTTGTTATGTTTAGAGTACTAGCAAATCAGTATTCGGTTCCGTTTAAAGGACTGCCACTGGATAAGCTATTTGATGTTGATTTAGAAGCTTGGACAGAATGTTTGAATGAGTCAGATCCGGCAATTATTTTTATACCTCAGCCAAATAATCCGACAGGAAATTTATTTTCTAAAGATCGATTAGAACGGGTAATCAAGTCCACTAGAGCATTAGTAGTAGTTGATGAGGCTTACACGGCGTTTACAGATGCAGATTGTCTCGATTGGGCGAATACATATCCAAATGTGATGGTCATGCGAACTTTGTCAAAGGTTGGTTTGGCGGGCAGTCGATTTGGTATATTGATTGGTCATACGGATTGGATTCGAGAATTTGATAAAATCCGGTTGCCGTACAATATCAATTGCTTTTCTCAGAGCGCTGTTCAGTTCGCTCTAGAGCATTCAGATGTGTTAGAAAAACAGAGTAAAAAAATCAGAGATGAGCGTGGACGCTTGGCAAATGAGTTGAGAAATAGGGGGTTAGGAGTTTGGCCCTCTGAAGCGAATTTTTTGGCCGTGCAATGCGATTCTGGACACGCTCGGACTCTTTTCGAAGGTTTAAAAGCCCGCGGCGTTCTTGTAAAGTGTCTCGATGGATCGCATCCACGTTTGGCAGATACCCTCCGTATTACTGTGGGTACCTCCTTTGAGTCTGATGCCTTACTCAACGCGCTGGATCAGTTAGCGGCTGAGTTAGGTCGTTGACCGACACGAATTGTTCGTTCGATCGATTGACCATTGCGAAGTAGTTTGACAGAAATTTTAATTCCGGGCTCGAGGTCGGCGGCCCTGTTCATTGCGACTCGACCGTCGGTGATTTTCTGTTCATTCAGGTGGGTTAGAATATCACCAGGTAAAATATCTGCTGCTGCTGCTGGTCCACTCCGATATATTCCTGAAATTAAAACGCCTGTGTTGCGTCTGACACCGAAAGACCGGGCTAGATCCTCCGTCAAAGCCTGTGTTTCAACACCAATCCAGCCTCTGATTACCTGGCCATGATCAATAAGCTCTTGCATTATGTCAGTCGCCATGGAGGCAGGGATTGCGAATCCAATGCCATTTGATCCTATACCTCGCGTGAAAATAGCTGTATTGATCCCTATCAATTCTCCACGTATGTTTATAAGTGCTCCACCTGAATTTCCTGGATTAATGGCTGCGTCTGTTTGGATAAAGTTTTCATAGTTAGTTACACCCACCTGGTTGCGCCCAGTGGCACTGAGGATGCCCATTGTTACTGTTTGTCCCACGCCAAAGGGATTGCCAATCGCAAAAACTAGATCACCTATGCGACCTGGTGAAGTGGTTAGGATGAGTTTTGGGAGATTTGTACTTTGAATTTTTAATACGGCAATGTCAGTGTCTGGATCTGTACCTACGAGAGATGCCTTGGCCACTCGACCATCTTTTAACTCGACAACAATATCATCTGCGCCAGAGATAACATGATGATTGGTTAAAATATATCCGTTTGCAGACACTATGACTCCAGAGCCAAGGCTTGACTCCATCCGCTTTCTCAAAGGTTCGCTAGGCAGATCGAAAAAGTTCTTGAAAAACGGATCCCGAGATAGCGGATGAGCTCCTGTTTCGACTATGGTTGTTGTGTAGATGTTTACAACAGCTGGTGCGGCTCGACCTACAGCATTGGCGTAACCAGGCGAGCCCCCCTGGGCAGGAATTTGGCTGTTAGTTGCTGTAGGCTCAACAATATTAAGCTCAACGCCACCTGCTCGTCTCGTGAGTTCGGGGAATTCAATGATCACTAGAAGCGCTATTAAGATTCCTGTGATAACAGGCCAGAGAATCCGAGCAATTTGTTGTAGCATATGTAATCCTTATGGAAGAAGAATTATGACTAGTTTACACACACTAATCGAAACGCTCGATAATTGGATGCGCCCAGATCTATTCGATGACTATGCCCCAAATGGTTTGCAGGTAGAGGGTCGTGGTCAAATTCACCGAATTGCCCTAGGTGTTACTGCGTCCGCACAAGTTATTGAGGAAGCAGTCAATTGGAAAGCCGATGCTTTACTTGTACATCATGGATATTTTTGGCGGGGCGAGCCTCCAAATCTCACTGGTATGAAGGGCCGACGGCTGAAACGGTTGTTTGAGAATCAAATGTCACTTATTGCCTATCACTTGCCTCTTGACTGTCACCCTGAATTTGGTAATAACAAGGCTCTTTTGGATCAAATTGGGTTGCAAGGGGGATTGCCTATCGCTTCCGAGAATGGGCTAATGTGGTCAGTAGAATTGGAGCCCAAAACATCCCTTCGCACACTATCAAATTTGATAACTGCTAAGCTAAAGCGTGAGCCACTTGTTATACGTTCTCCCATTGGTCCGTCGGAACTTTGCCGCCTCGTTTTATGCACTGGCGGCGCACAGGATTATTTAACCAAGGCGCATGCACTAGGAGCAGACGTATATTTGTCTGGAGAAATATCAGAGCGAACCACCCATGAGGCTCGGGAACTAGGCGTTCATTACATAGCGGCTGGTCACCATGCGACCGAGCGTTATGGGGTTCAAGAACTAGCTAGAAAGCTGGAGTTGCAACTTGGTCTCCAAACGATGTTTTTCGATGATCATAACCCCGCTTAAACTACTACAATTGACCTCGAGAATCCGAGTAGTCTTTCGGAGGTAGAATTAGATCAGATTTATCTTGTTCGGCGATCTCTTTAGTCATTGGTCCGCCTTGTATTTTTGCAGCAAGTCGAGTCTGGCGCTCGGCAAGTAAAACCAGATTGTGTTCAGTGTCAGCGATATGCTTCGTGATGTCTTCCATCAGCAGTTGTTGGTGTGCTTCGGCAATCGTCTTTTCGCGTTCTAAATCTGGTGAAGCGACAGTAATAGTGCGAGGCTGGCGTAAAAACCATCCAGTAATTGAACCGCTGATAAATACCGCCACTACTATTAGCCCGATGGCAATTTCAGTTAACTCCACAACACGATCTCCAGTTTTTGATAGTTTACGTAGTTTACGTATTTTGAGCGAGTAATTAGCATTTGATTTTCTCAGGAGTTTTATGAATACACATATCATCCATTTGATTGATGGACCGGCTGGCACCATCGAAACTGCTTCAACACTTTGCGACATAAAAAAGCTGATGCCTGATTATGGATTACTATTACTACATCCGCATCCACTCCACGGAGGTGCAATGAGTAATAAAGTAGTAACTACACTTGGGAGAGCTGCCAGAGATGTTGGGTTAGCGACTGTTGCTTTTAACTTTCGCGGGGTAGGCCAAAGTCAGGGCAAGTGGGATCATGGTCATGGAGAGCTTGATGATGCATTTGCTGTAGCGTCCGTGATGTTTAGCCAAGGAGTCAATAAACTGTGCTTGGCTGGGTTTTCCTTTGGTGGATCAATTGCAGCTTACCTCATTCCTCGTTTGGCTGAATCATTCCCCGAACTCACGCTAGTTGACCTCATCCAAGTCGCTCCAGCTGTTGAGAATTTTCCAATTGACGTTGCATGCTTGCGGCAAGTTCCGCGGACCGTAGTTTTCAATAGCGATGATGAGGTCGTCAGCCCAAACGCCATACAGGCTTATGCTGATGATGTTGAAGCACATATCATTCGTTCAGATCTTGGAGGACATTTCTATCACGGCCAACTGAAGCGACTGAAAACTGAAATCGTTACGTACTATCAGTGGCGGGGTATTTTATGACTATTCGTCCGATAAGCCAGGCGTATGAGCGGCTTTTGGAAATTGGTCAAATTAGCCCTGACACAAATCAGCGAGAGTTGGTATATCGTCTTGATCAGTTATCTGAACAACTGAAAAATCATAAAATGTGGAGAGGCAGGCGAAAGGCTCTTTTTCGGCGTCGAAACTGGGAGAAACCTGAGCAAGGTTTCTATATCTGGGGTGGTGTAGGGAGAGGTAAAACATTTTTAATGGATCTTTTTTTTGATTCACTTCCAGAGGGCACAGGGATCCGTTTACATTTTCACCGTTTCGTGAACCAGGTACACGAAAGTTTGACTGCACTGCAGGGGACTGAAAATCCACTTGATGTGATTGCGGAGGAATTTGCAGGGAAAGCAAAGGTTATATGTTTTGACGAATGCTTTGTATCTGATATCACCGATGCCATGTTGCTAGGTACTCTTTTTGAAGCATTATTTCGAAGAGGCGTGGCGTTGGTGGCGACTAGCAATATCGAGCCCGATGCATTGTATAAAGATGGGTTGCAGAGAGACCATTTTTTACCGGCTATTGAGCTTATAAAAAAATATTGCGATGTTTTTAATTTAGATTCAGGAACAGATTATCGATTACGTGCCTTGGAACATTCCAAATTGTATTACTCGACTTGCGATGACGAAGCATTGGAGGCCATTTGGGCATCGGTTCAAAAGTTAGCTCCTGAGTCAACAAAAAGCGATGGTATATTTGTAGAAATTAATAGGCGAAAAATTGCGGTTTGTTTTCTAGCCGATGATGTTGTGTGGTTTGAGTTTGACGTAATTTGTGGGGCAGGCAGAGCTGCGCCGGACTATATTGAAATTGCTAAGCTATTCCATACAGTCATCATTACAAGTGTTCCAGCTTTATCAAAAGCTGGCGATGATATGGCAAGACGATTTCTCCATTTGGTGGATGAGTTTTATGATCGGTCAGTAAATGTGATTATTGGCGCAAACGTGCCGATTGAGCGATTGCTTTTTGATGGCCGCTTGGGGTTCGAGATGGATAGATGCAGATCTCGCTTGCTGGAAATGCAATCTTACAATTACTTAGATAGACATCACCGTCCAGATTAACAAAAGAATGTTGCGCAAAGCGTCGTCGATCTCTATAATTCTGGCCTCTTTAATTTTTGAGCGTCTCTAAAGGCAGAAGATCACCATGAAGACGATTAGCGCTAAAGCAGAAACTGTGCAACATGATTGGTATTTGATTGACGCAGAAGGTCAGACCCTTGGTCGTCTTGCGACTGAAGTTGCTCGGCGCCTCCGTGGTAAACACAAGACTGAGTACACTCCGCACGTAGACACAGGCGACTACATAGTGATCGTCAACGCTGAGAAAGTTAAAGTCACTGGCCGGAAGGCGACAGATAAAATATATTACAGACACACTGGATTTCCAGGTGGTCTTAAAGAGGCATCTTTTACACAGATGATTGAGCGGTCGCCAGAGAAAGTGATTGAGCTTGCTGTGAAAGGTATGCTTCCGCGCAACACTTTAGGTCGCACAATGTATCGAAAGCTGAAGGTGTATGCTGGACAGGAACATCCGCATGAAGCGCAACAACCCGAAACTCTGACCTTGGCATAGGATATAAAATGGCGACTACTCAAAATTATGGAACCGGCCGTAGAAAGACATCAACAGCTCGGGTTTTCTTGCGTCAGGGGTCCGGCGAGATAACTATTAACGGTAAGGCGCTTGATGATTGTTTTGGACGTCAGACCTCGCGTATGGTGAGGCGTCAGCCG
>CAZFNA010000087.1:0-6751 GCA_964520465.1 uncultured Pseudomonadales bacterium
GGAACAGCAGAGTGAAAAAAACACACAAAGAGCTCATTAACATGTTGTTTAAGGCCGGATGGGTTGGTATAAATGTAAGGTGTGTGAGTTTGTTTTCGATGCTGCCTCAAAAAAAATAAATTAAGAGGCAATTTTTATTATTAAAACCGAAAGGGGTACTACAAGTGAATAAGTCAGAATTGATTGATGCCATTGCGGCTGATGCTGGATTATCTAAATCAGACGCTGGGAAGGCTTTGGATGCTACTCTGTCGTCAGTAACTGGTGCACTGAAGTCTGGAGACACCGTGTCTTTAGTCGGTTTTGGGACATTTCAGGTTAAGGATCGGGCCGCACGCAGTGGTCGCAATCCTCAAACTGGTGCTACAATTCAGATTGCGGCTGCAAAGGTTCCGGGGTTTAAGGCTGGTAAGGCTCTAAAAGACGCTGTGAACTAAGATTTAGAATTTTTTTCTAAAAGGGGCCATGAGCCCCTTTTTTTAATTCACAGGTTACTGGCAAACATGCTTCAAAATATTCGTGACAATTCAAGTGGAATTGTAGCCAAAACTATTGTTGGCCTAATCGCCATTACCTTCGTAATTACTGGGGTCAACTTTTTCAACAGTAGTGAAGAAGATGTAGTCATTGCAGTTGTCGGCGGCGTCGATATCACCCAAAGCCGCTATGCAAGTAAGTTGGAACAAGAACGTCGTCAATTATTAGATATTCTTGGTGATCAGACAGCTGTAAATGAAGATCTTCTCCGGCAAAGCGTTTTGAATGCTTTAATCCAAGAGGCATCTGCTACTTATTATGCTGAACAGTTGGCTTTTGGAGTGTCTGATCAGTTAATCGATCAGGTGATTGTTGAAATTCCACAATTTCAAATAGGTGGGCGATTTGACGTAATCGCTTTTGATCGAGCTATCGCCCCAATGGGTATGACACGTTTCAGTTTTCGTGAAGAATTACGTCGTAACCTTACTGAATACCAAGTGAAAAGTTCAGTGGAAAGTTCTGTTTTAGTTACTCCGTCAGAAATGAAACGGCTAAGTGCATTACAAAATCAAACTCGATCGGGGCTGGTGTCGGTTATTGACTCAGCTAATTTTACTGAAGATATTTTAGTTTCAGATGATGCTATTAAATCGTTTTATGAGGCAAATCAGTCCGGCTTTTACTCGAAAGAATCCGTAGCGCTTGATTACGTTGTTTTAAGCTCTGAGGACTTCAAAGATCAGGTAAAAATTAATGATAGGGACCTTTTGGAAGCCTACGATGCTGAGATTAAATCTGCATCACAGGATCTAGAGCGTCGTGCGCGTCATATTTTAATTGCAGATGGCGAAGGCGCATTTGAGAAGGCAACTGATTTAAAACTTCAATTAGATAAAGGGCAAAAATTTGCTGATCTTGCGGAGGAATATTCTGATGATATTGCTAGTAAAAGTATCGGTGGAGATTTGGGATTTGCTCCCAAGGGGACTTTTGCCCCAGCCTTCGAGAATGTGCTTGATGAGGCTAAGCTTAATTCTATTTCAGACCCAATTAAAACTAGATTCGGATATCATTTGATCGAGCTCCTTGAAACCAGAGAGCGTGAAATGGAATCATTTGATGTCAGCGCGCCGCGATTGCGGGCTGAGTTAATCGATCGGTATGCAAACCGTAAGCTAGCCGATTCGCTCGAGGAGTTCTCCAATATTGCCTTCAGTGGAACACTGGAGGAGCTGACGCAAATGTATGATCTGAAGATTCAGAAAACTAAATTTTTTAACCAGCAGACCGCGCAAGGATTATTTAAATCTGAATCTGTTATTAAACGTGCCTTCGATGCTAGTTTGATAAAAGGCGATCTCAACGCGGACGTATTTGAGGTAGAGCCTGGAATATGGATGACTTTTCGCGTGAGAGAACACAGTGCTCAAACACTAAAACCACTGGCCGAAGTTCGTGAGAATATTATTGCCAGCATAAAATCTGTAGAAGCTTTTGATCGTGCGCGGAAAATCGCTGAAAAAATTCAAGATCATTGGAAAGGTGGCTTAGATGGTCTACCTGATTCTTCTGAAATAGTGGAGGTTGTTCGATTTGACTCTATCGACCGCGATAGTAGTGAGAACATTCCTCAAGGTGCCCTAAGAGCTATATTCGCTGCGCCGGCGCCATCGGAAAGTAAATCATCAACGTTTGTTTCACCCGTCAATGCAACGCAGGTTGCGGTTACGAGAGTGGACGAAATGGTCTTGGGAGCGGCAGAGACTAGGCAGGTGGATAATTTAGTAGATGCACTGTATCAAATGCGAGCCAAGCAAGAGGGTAGTGAGTTTTGGAATATAGTGACATCTCGTGTGGAGGTAGTTAAACCATAATGGAACTACTTGCTGAATATGGACTGTTTCTGCTACAGACACTAACGATTGTATTAGCATTAATTTTGGTAATTGGAGCGATAACTAGGGGGGCAGGTCAACAAGACCAGACAGGCACCATCCGTATTACTGATCTGTCAAAACGCTTGGAGGAGCAGTGTGAATATGTTCAAAATGCTCTGAAGGAGGCGCAGAAATCAGAGCGAGAACCATTGGGTACTCGTTTAAAGAAAGTATTCAAAAAAAAGAAGTCTTCTGAAGCTACACTTTCACCAAAAAGTGAAGCTATTGTCGTAGTTCTTAAATTTAATGGAGATATGAAGGCCTCCCAAGTCACTGCACTTCGTCAGGAAGTAACTGCGATCCTTTCAATGGCAGCGAAGCCAGAAAAAGTATTATTAAAGTTAACTTCACCCGGTGGATTAGTCCACACCTATGGTCTTGCAAGCTCTCAACTGTCTCGATTGAGCGAGGCAAAGATACCATTGGCTGTTTGCGTAGATACTGTAGCAGCAAGTGGAGGATATATGATGGCCGTATGTGCCGACGAAATTATTGCAGCTCCGTTTGCTGTCTTGGGCTCAATTGGTGTTGTAGCCCAAATTCCAAACATTAATAAATTTCTAAAAAATCGCGATGTTGATATTGAGCTCCATACCGCAGGAGAGAATAAGCGAACACTCACATTGCTAGGAGAGAATACACCAGAAGGTCGGAAAAAATTTAAGGATGATCTTAATCGGACGCATGATTTATTCAAGGCGTGGATTGCTCATCGGCGTCCAAAAATAAAGCTTGATGAAGTAGCTGATGGTTCAATTTTCTATGGTACCGATGCGTTAAAGCGGGGCCTCTGTGATCGTATCGCTACATCGGATGACATATTGCTAGAATTATCGCGAGAGCATCACTTAATTGGTATGAACTGGCTAGAGAAGAAAACACTCATGTCGCGGTTAGGGCGGGATGCCTCTGCTGCAATCGGTGATCAAATTAACTCTTTTCTTCATCGTTCACATCAATATTTTGCGCGATTGTGACGTACAAAATAGTATCGCTATTCACTGACGGTGCCTGTAAAGGTAATCCCGGCCCTGGTGGTTGGGGCGCGATTTTAGAATTTGAAAGTCACCGCAAAGAAATTTTTGGAGGTGAGGAGCAAACTACTAATAATCGCATGGAATTAAGAGCTGCTATTGAAGGGCTATCTGCGTTGAGATCACGATGTCTAGTTAATCTCTATACCGACTCAGTGTACGTTAAAGATGGCATTACTAAATGGATCGATAATTGGAAGGCAAATGGCTGGAGGACAGCATCCAGAAAACCTGTTTCGAACCAAGATTTATGGCAGCAACTTGATTCCATATCCAATGAGCACGACGTACGTTGGAATTGGATCAAAGGGCACGCTGGCCATCCCGGTAACGAACGTGCGGATGAATTAGCGAATAAGGGAGTCTCTTGCGTCAAGTAGTACTCGACACAGAAACCACCGGACTAAACCCGGAGGAGGGACATCGAGTGATTGAAATTGGCTGTGTTGAACTGGTAGATCGTCGCTTGACTGAACGCAGATTTCACGTCTACATCAATCCAGGTCGTGAAGTTGACCATGAAGCAGTTGGTATCCATGGGCTTACTAATGAATTCCTTGCCGACAAACCTAATTTCTCTGGTATCGCAGATGAATTTGTTGATTTTATTCGTGGCGCAGAGCTGGTTGCACACAATGCGAACTTTGACATTGGTTTTCTTGAAGCGGAGTTAGAGCGGATTCCCAACGTGCCCGGTATGACCGAATTAATGCTTGGCGGAGCTCCTCTAGATACACTTGCGTTAGCAAGGGAGAAGAGACCAGGTAAGCGGAATTCCCTCGATGCACTTTGCCGCGAATACAAGATAGATGCATCAGAACGCCAGCTACATGGGGCTTTACTTGATGCAGAACTTCTAACTCTAGTTTATTTGGCCATGACACGCGAGCAGAGTCGTATGTTCGGAGGATTTGAACCTGATATTGAGGGATCGAGGTTTGAGAAAATAAAAAAGCTGACAGAACTGGGCCGTTCTCCGCACATTATCGAGCCATCTGATAAAGAACGGCAAAATCATAAATTATTTTTGGATGAATTAAGAAAAAGTGGGGACATTTTTTGGGATAAAGCATCATCATGAGTTGGCTGGGAGACCAATGTATGAATTGGTTGCCTGGAATTGATAGCGGATCGACACGCAGGGTTGTAATTCTTTCAGAAGATCGAGAAGTCGCAGTAGATGAATTAGGTCATCCGGTATTCGCGAGGCTGGATGATTTTCGTCTGATAGATAGCCAGCATATTCTCGTGGGGACTTTAAAAGATGTTACCTATTTCGCGGTTCGCGTCACTGAAGCGGCTGATTTTAAATTCGAATCATTGCGTCCGGTATTAATAAATCTTGATTCTGAAAATTTTATACCGGTCAATGCCTCTGTTCAAATGCTGGATTTTTCTAAAGACCATCGCTTTTGTGGGCGGTGTGGACAACAGATTAAAACGCCTTCTAAAGATCGGGGTCGGAAATGTGAGACGTGTAATTTAGTGCAATACCCGAGAATTTCACCATGTATTATAGTGCTGATTACTCGGGGTAAAGAGGTTCTATTGGCTCGTGCGCCCCATTTTGTAGGCGGCATGTATTCAACTCTCGCTGGATTTTTGGAGTCTGGTGAATCAGCAGAGCATGCGTGTCATCGAGAAGTCTTGGAGGAAGTCGGGGTGCGTATCGAAAATCCTATTTATCAAGGAAGTCAGAGCTGGCCGTTTAAGCATTCATTAATGTTGGGATATAGAGCTGCGTGGAAGTCAGGTAACATACAAATTGATGGCCTCGAGATCGTCGATGCAAGATGGTTTAAAATTGACAGCCTTCCAAAATTACCTCCAAGGGCATCAATTTCCCGTGGAATGATTGATGCATTCGTCGGCGAACAACTTAGTTGACTGGTACGACCAACCATTGGCCTGGCTTGATTAGGTTAGATGTTGCGTTAAATTGTCTAAGCGTTTTTACCGTTGTTCTGAATCGACGTGCAATCTTCCAAAGTGAATCGCCGCTTCTTACCTTATATCGGATGGTATCTCCGAACTCATTACCAAACTCAAGACTAGCCAGCTGTTTTGAAATATTCTCACTAGTACTAGGGACTCTGATTATTCGGCCAGTCACGATGCGCGAACGTTTCATCCCATTTAACATCATCAATTCGGAAACCGATGCCCCCGTCTTGGCCGCAATCTCACTTAACGTATCACCCGTTTTTACTGTATACGGTCGAGTACGGACGTAATCTCTCAATGAGACACTAACTAAGCGAGTTGAAAACTCCTGCACAGCTGAATTGGGTAATGTAATTTGAAAGGGTTTTTGAGCAGGTGTTATCCAAGAGCGGATGCAGGGATTATAGCGACGTATATCTTTAAGAGATAGTTCACTCAACTCTTTAACAAGAGACACCTCCATAGGGGCCTGCAGAGAAAGTGTTTTAAATGGAATCTCAAGCCCAATTTTTGGCAAATTAATGTTTAGTGCTCTTGCATTGAGGATGAGATTACGAGTGACCAAAAGTCTTGGCACATAGCGACGGGTCTCTCGGGGTAGACTCAGCGACCAAAAGTCTGTGGGTTTTCCACTGCGCTTGTTTTGCCGAATTGCTCGTTCAATTCGACCAGGACCAGCGTTGTAAGCGGCAATGGCAAGTAACCAATCATCGAATTTCGCATACATTTTTTCCAGATAGTCCAATGCAGCTCGCGTTGAATGTACTACATCTCTACGTTGGTCGCAGGTTTGTCCCAGCTTCAATCTCAAAATTCGCGCCGTGCCAGGCATTATTTGCCACATCCCTACAGCGCCCATTCGAGACACAGCCCAAGGACTATAGGCTGATTCCACATAAGGCAACAGGGCTATTTCACTCGGTAACTTCCTTTTTTTAACTTCTGCCCAGACATAAGGCAGGTAAATATCTGCCTTTCCTAAAAAATCAGAAAAAAATCCTGCGCTGTGCGTTAGGCGGCGCTTATGAAGGTTGGCGTACTTAGTTTCCTTTAACTTACCCAGCTCAAAATCTTGAATCATTTCATCCCATACAGTGCTCTTTACAGCGGCAAGGTCTGTGGTGGATTGAACATGATCTGACTCCTCAGTAGTTTTGGGACTATCGATTGCGTCTATGTTTGGACTATCTACTGCTTCGCCTAACTCTCTGACAATGGCCAATGGATCATATAGCGAGGCTTCATCGTTTAGATCATTATTTCGTGTCTCGGAGCTCTCAGTGCTCTCAGGACTCTCAGTGCTCTCAGGACTCTCAGGACTCTCAGGACTCTCAGGACTCTCAGGACTCTCAGGAC
>CAZFNA010000088.1:0-6707 GCA_964520465.1 uncultured Pseudomonadales bacterium
AGGGATACCGTTCATGTTTCTATTATCTATGGAGGCCGTGCTATGACTATTTATTCGATTTGAGGTTGATTGCGGCAGTACGACAATATTTCAGCTCTTCCTTATAATTTAATAAGCGATTTGTAAATCACTTTTGCATCGATAATGCTCTGTTAAGAATCTAACCCAAATGTCAGTATTTTTTTGAGTGCGTTTGGATAAGCGTCATGTGAATTATTTTCGCTATGATTACTAATCTGCTGCTTTTAATATCGCAACCGGTCATTTTCGCTTTTCCTCCGAACAAGATTCTTGTCTGTCGACCACTGCTTTACTAACTTGGTTTTTGGAAGGTCATGCAAGCATTTGTCCCTCCAAATCCAAACGAATTAGATAGTATTCTATCTAGTGGTTTATCAACTCTTTTACGGACGATAGGCACGCCGTCGGCATTTGGATCAAGGGCCTCAATATTGGCCGAGGCAGCAATAAAATTATGTTGCATCATTAAAATCGAGTAAATAGCTTCCTGGACACCTGCAGCCCCCAGAGAATGGCCAGACAGCGATTTGGTCGAGCCAATAATTGGAATTTTTGAACCGAATACTTTTTTAATCGCATTTAATTCAACAATGTCGCCAACTGGCGTTGATGTACCGTGCGTATTGATATAATCGATCGGCCCTTCAAGACTCTCCGTCGCGAGCAACATACATCGAACGGCGCCCTCACCAGACGGTGCTACCATGTCGGCGCCATCACTTGTAGCTCCATATCCCACGATCTCTGCATAGATTTTTGCACCACGTGCTTTTGCATATTCGTAATCTTCAAGAACTAACGCGCCACCGCCACCAGAAATGACAAAGCCATCACGCTGGGCGTCATAGGCTCTAGATGCCTTTTCAGGAGTTTCATTATATTTTGATGATAAAGCACCCATCGCATCGAATAAACATGATGATGTCCAGTGCTCTTCTTCGCCGCCACCAGCGAAGACTATGTCTTGTTTACCTAGTTGAATTTGTTCCATTGCACTACCGATGCAGTGCAGGCTGGTTGAGCAGGCTGATGAGATTGAGTAATTTATGCCTCTAATTTGGAACGCAGTGGCCAAATTGGCAGACACCGTTGATCCCATGGTCTGGGTCACTCGGTAAGGTCCAACTCGCCTGATTCCGCGTTTTCGTAAGATATCGGCAGCTTCAACTTGGCTTTGAGATGATGCACCACCTGATCCCATGATTAGTCCTGTTCGTGGGTGGCTGACTTCTCTCGCCCCAAGTCCGGCATCGCTTATAGCCTGCTGCAGCGATAGATACGCATAGGCTGCCGCGCTTCCCATAAAGCGAAGCAACCTGCGATCAATGTGTTCGGATAAATCTAAATCAATAGAGCCTGAGACTTGACTTCTCATGCCTAATTCAGCATACACAGGATTTGCCGAAATACCTGAGTCACCTTGTCGTAGACTTTTCGTCACGCTGGTGACATCTAAACCGAGGCATGAAGTGACTCCTAGCCCTGTAACCACAACTCTCCGCATATAAAATCCTCTTCGGCTGCGTCTTCTAGGGCTTAAAACCCTTCTGTTGACGCAAATAACCCAACTTTTAGATCAGAAGCATGATAAATCGCACGCCCATCAACTCGAACGACTCCATTACCTATTCCCATTACTAAAGATCGGGCGATAATGCGTTTCATACTGATTTCATAAACTACTTTCTTTGCTGTAGGAAGGATTTGCCCGGTAAATTTGACTTCGCCGACACCCAATGCCCTACCCCTGCCTGGATGTCCGCTCCAACCAAGAAAAAATCCTACTAACTGCCACATGGCGTCGAGTCCAAGACATCCAGGCATTACGGGATCTCCTGGAAAGTGACATTGAAAAAACCATAAGTCGGGATCGATATCTAATTCGGCAATCATATATCCTTTATCAAATTCTCCCCCATTTGATGTAATCGAGAGAATACGATCCATCATCAACATATTCGGTGCTGGAAGTTGTGCATTGCCTTTGCCAAACAATTTATCCTGTGAACAGGCAAGTAATTCATCTTTGTTATATTGGTTTTGCATTGACCTTAACAGCCCTCCGGGCAACCTATTTTATATTTCAGATTATATCAGAAACCAACGCTCTGACTTAGTGAAGTGGTCAGTTTACGTCAAAATTGATGCCCTATCTTTGGTTTAAATACCTTTCGTGATTAGTTCTGTTAGCCTTCTATCCGGGGCTATTGAAGAAAGGATAATTTCATGACTTTGATTTATCAGGACGATTTGATTCAAAGTGTTGCTGATGCATTACAGTTTATTTCTTATTATCACCCGCTTGATTTCATTAAGGCTATTAATGAGGCTTATGAGAAGGAAGAGTCAGAGCCTGCTAGGGATGCCTTAGCTCAAATTCTGATTAATTCACGTATGTCGGCTATGGGACATCGTCCATTATGCCAGGATACGGGGATTGTGACTGTATTTGTCAAAGTTGGGATGAGCGTGTCTTGGAAAGGTGCCACCATGTCCGTGTCTGATATGATAAATGAGGGTGTGCGTCGAGCTTACACGCATCCAGATAACTTGCTGCGCGCATCCATTCTCGATGACCCTGATGGCGCACGACGAAACACTAAAGATAATACTCCTGCTGTCATTCATTACGAAATAGTCGAGGGGAATACAGTCGATGTGCAACTGGCAGCGAAAGGTGGTGGGTCTGAAAACAAATCAAAAATGGTGATGTTGAACCCATCAGACTCTATAGTTGACTGGGTTGTAGAAACGATCCCGACCATGGGGGCCGGGTGGTGCCCTCCAGGTATGCTCGGGATTGGGATTGGTGGAACTGCTGAAAAAGCGGCGATTATGGCTAAAGAAGCGTTGATGGGTCCGATTGACATACATGAACTCAGGTCTGTAGGTCCTCAGACGCGTGCTGAAGAACTTCGCCTCGAGATTTTCCAAGCCGTCAATAATTTGGGCATTGGTGCCCAGGGACTTGGTGGACTCACGACAGTGCTAGATGTAAAAGTTAATGACTATCCCACGCATGCCGCGTCAAAACCTGTCGTCATGATTCCTAATTGTGCGGCAACGCGCCATGCGCATTTTGCTTTGAGTGGGTCAGGCCCCTCATTTCAGCAAGCGCCGATACTTTCTGACTGGCCAGATATTGCGTGGGATGTCGGATTAAATTCTCGCCGGGTGAACCTGGACACGTTGACGCACGATGATGTAACGTCTTGGAGAGCGGGTGAGACCTTGTTATTAAGTGGAGTTATGTTGACCGGTCGGGATGCTGCTCACAAACGAATAGTTGATATGTTGGACCGTGGTGAGAAGTTACCTGTGGATCTAAAAGGAAAGGTTATCTATTACGTTGGACCGGTTGATCCTGTTCGTGACGAAGTCGTTGGACCAGCTGGTCCAACGACTTCGTCACGAATGGATAAGTTTACAGAGCAGGTTCTCAGGCAAACTGGACTCTTTGCTATGGTTGGAAAAGCAGAGCGAGGGCAAATAGCAATTGATGCGATAAAAAAATATCAGGCGGCTTATTTAATGGCGGTTGGCGGGGCGGCCTATCTGGTTGCACAAGCCATCAAGTCATCACGCATCGTCGCATTTAGCGACTTGGGTATGGAGGCGATTCACGAGTTTGTGGTCGAAAATATGCCTGTTACCGTAGCAGTAGATTCAGAAGGCACAAGCGTTCATAAGACGGGGCCTGCTGAATGGGTGCAAAAAATCCGAATGAAAAATAAGTTATGACCTAGCTCAGGCTGCTATCACTACGTTATTTTTTTGTAACTTTATTAATTCTTATTAGTCATTTTTTTTGATGATTAGTTGTTGTTAAATCAGGGCTATGGAGATAATTATGGAGCATTTGCCTGAAGGTTGGACCCAAGTGTCTAAAAATGGCGTTGATATTTTGACGCAGAAATTTATCTTTAATAATTTCACAGAAGCCATGTCGTTTGCTCTTCGCATTGGCGAGGCGGCGGATGAAGCCGATCACCACCCTCAAATTGTCGTCAATTGGGGCTGGGTTCAAGTGGACTGGTGGTCACATGATGCTCAAGGAGTAACTGCTCGTGATATTTCGCTCGCTCAGAAAACAAGCCAACTGTATTCGACTTGATGTTGTTATTCTTTAACCAATGTCCATCTGTATCCTATTTCGGTACTTACTTAAATCAAGTAGTTAATGAATCTATTCTGGTTTGGCAGATTGTCCTTTACTCAACACAATATTGACTTAGCGACGGGGATTATGATCTCCAGCGTTGCTAATTTTTGCTTGCGCATTCACTAAACCTGCATTCTGGCTTGATATTCGACTAAAAAATGAGTGAGTCATGACAGGACGACTCAAAATGTATTTTTTGAAATCCTAGACTTTATCCATCTGGAATGCCTCCATCTTTGATCCATCGGCCAGAGCATAGTATTTTTCCTACTAGATTTTATGATGCAGAAACGTTATCTGGTGAGCTTCCGAGGCAGCATTAGAATCCTAGCTGGTAGCTATAGCTGAAAGGAAAATCTGGAGCAGCAATGCTTAATTATTGTTTGTTTAGCATTTTGCCAAGCATCAAGCGGCACATCATAATGTGGAACCGCTTTGCTCAATGCAGTAGATATCTCGCAGGTTATTTTTAGGACCGTACGTCGATCAGAATACGCCCAGAGACTTGATTATTTATCAACTGGTTAGCCGTCAGGAGTACATCGTGAAGGCCAATCGTTGACGTATTTGCATCTAATTGGTCGGTGGTAACGTTTTCTGATAAAAGCTGCCAAGCACGTTCCCGAGTCTCCCGGGGGGCATGAACCGAATCCACTCCTTGTAATCTAATATTCCTCAAAATAAACGGAAAAACTGTGGTCGTGAATTGGAACCCGCCGGCATTACCTGTGGCCGCAACTACCCCGTTATACATTATCTGTGGAATCAACGTTGCTAGGACCTGGCCCCCAACCGTATCAATCGCACCTGCGAATCTTGTGCTTTCCAGTGGTTTAGGTTCTCTATCAAAATCTTTGCGCATTAAAATTTCTGCAGCACCTAGGCCTCTAAGTCGGTCATGCTCTGATTCACGCCCAGTGATTGCATGAACTTCATAGCCAAGAGTTGAAAGAACGGTAGTTGCAATGCCGCCTACGCCACCTCCCGCGCCAGAAACTGCAATTGGGCCGTCTGCAGGCTTTAATTCAGAGTCTAGAAGAGCCAGTACGCAGAGCATTCCAGTTAACCCACCAGTACCGAATTGCATCGCTTTGCGACTATCTAACGCGTGTGGAGTTTTTACAAGATAAGAGGCTGGGACCCGGACTTGTTCCGCCATTCCCCCTGTGTGGGTTTCTCCAACGCCATGGCCTGTGAGAATGACATGCTCCCCTTGTTGGAAACCAGGGTCATCGGATTGTAAGACAACGCCTGCAGCGTCGATTCCGGGGATCATAGGAAAATCTCTAATAATTTTGCCTGTGCCTGTGACTGCGAGCGCATCTTTATAATTGAGTGAACTATACTCATTCGATATCAAAACATTCCCGATGGATAAGTCATCAGCTGTTAAGGTCTCGATCTGAATGGCTGGAGCACGAGTCTCAGTTTTGTGCAGACGTAATGCGCGAAAATTAGTCATGGGCAATTATCCTTATGTTCTTTACTCAATGGTAGGGTATTTTAGATAAAAAAAAGGAACTGAGATTCCTCTTTTTTACCGATAGGCCATAATTTTTTTTACCGATAGGCCATAATTTCATTGCTAATGAGGCAGTTTCTAAGGTGCCTTTGACAAGGCCGAATAATTTATCTCGACTTTTGACAAGTATCGCTTGAGAAATTACTGACTTCCACCCGAAGACATTGCTCCTTGCATTCAACACCAGCCAAGATATTCTTTCTTGTTGATGTTTCAGTAGCCGCAAAAATTTTAGTAATCGATAGTATATCGCAATGAATGACTCGCTTTTTTACGTAATATATCAGAAAATTATTTATTTTTACTTCGATGCTTTCCTCCAAGGATGGACTACGAAAGTAGCTAACAGGGTTTTATATTGTCTTCGGTGATTTTTTTTGAAGCATGCGAGTTGGAGAGATTTCGCTGTTCACAGTTCGCTCTTTGTCCTGAATCAATTCCTGTTGACCGAGAAAAAATGAAATCGACTGTTCTAGAAATTGGGCTGCAGCCACTTGCGATTTTGATCCATGGAAACGTATAAGTTGCTGCAGTACCTTATTATTAAGCACATGCTCAACGGAATTATTTTCTTGTTCTATAAAGATTTGCAGTAAAATAGATCGTGTTAGATCTTTCCCCGATTTGGAATCGGCGACTTGAAGTCTCTCATGTCCAAGCACTAACTCCCTGACGTTATCGACAGTGACGTAGCAACTTTGAGAGGTGTCATACAAACGGCGATTAGGATACTTCTTTAATGTGCGCATGAGAATGTCTGCCCGAGTGAACCTTTACGATGAACGATACTAATAAATTGATGCAAGCGCAAAAAACGTTTGAAGGCTCTATAGCAGGGACTACAGAGCTTTAAACGTCTCGCACAGCACTCATGGATATAAGTCTTTCCTGCTATGCAGAATTTAGAGAAACAAGTAGTTAAATGTTTTGAGGGGTAGGGCTTCAATGATTGGCGATGTTTGCCAGCTCGGTATCAGTTAAAAATCTCAGGAGATGTTAGAA
>CAZFNA010000089.1:0-6673 GCA_964520465.1 uncultured Pseudomonadales bacterium
CTTTGCCAGCTTGTTTTGAAAATCGTATTGCTGAGTCCATCGACATATTTCTCAGCATCTTAAGTGTATCTTTACGCACTGCCGGTTCAGCTGTCGAATCAACATCTGCCTTGACAGTACTAGTTAAATCATCGGCATTTTCCGTTTTTTGCAGATACCTGGATAATTCTGAGCTTGAGGCCCCCGATGATAGTGCGTAGACACCAGCACCACGTACATTTCTATTTCTTGGAAAACTATCAGCGTGGATCGATATAAAAAAATCTGCATCAGCACGACACGCAAATCGGGGTCGATTCTTAAGCTTCACAAATTTATCATCAGTGCGAGTTAAAACAGCGCGATAACCCGGTTCATCGCGAAAACGTATTGCTAACCGGTTTGCGATTTTTAATACTACCTCCTTCTCAATGACGCCATAGGCAGACGCACCCGGATCTTTACCTCCATGGCCCGGATCAATCGCAATCACGATGTCTCTTTTCTCGACTGCTGGTTCGGCCGGCTCATTTACAGTTGCCTTTCGAATCGAGACTTTTTCGCCTTCTACATACCCTATAACGTCAACGACAACCCGATATGGGAAGCTGCTCTTGGGGTCCAAAGAAAATATATTAGAACGATAGTCACCAGCTAAATCAAAAACAATACGGCTCCCGGCACCTCTACCATTTGTCCGAACGCGTGTGATCCTGGCATCACTTACTATTTTTAAATCTTGAAGTGATGATGGACTGAGATTTTTAATATCTAAGACCAGTCGTGTTGGATTATTTAACCTAAGGTAGGAGAATTCGGGACGGTTCGGAAGTTCGAGAACCACCCGAGAACTGTCTTGATCAGAAGAAGAACGTACAGACGTCAAATCCACTGCAGATACGTGGAGACTAAAAAACAATGTACTGAGACCAACAACACTGAAAACCATTAGGCTTTGGGCAACTTCAGTTCAGCCAACCAATCCTCGCCTTTCATTGTGTTTGCCGAAAGTGCGCACATACGTCCTTCTTTATGCCAAATCAGATTTAGTTCCAAATCAGAAACGGGTAGATTAGTACCCGCTCGCTCAGGCCATTCAATCAACAAACCCCGCCCATCTATCATGTCCCTAAATCCCATCAAATCAAGCTCTTCAGGATCTTCAAGACGGTACAAATCCATATGAGATACATGGAGTTTGTTACTGATCACGTAAGTTTCACAGAGTGAATAGGATGGCGACGGAATAGCCCCACTAATCCCCAGCTTTTTAAGAAAGGACCTTACTAAATGACTCTTACCCGCACCCAACTCCCCCGTTAGAGTTAACAAAAAAGGGGCTGAAGGACAGCTCTTGGCAAGGGCTCGACCTAGCTTTCGAGTCATTGCCTCATCGATTAATTCTATTCGCATCGAAGATTCCGATTGTCAGCTATTCTGGTAGTGTACCGGTCATGGACACATCTTGGCACCAATCTGATCAACTTCTTGGGAATCTGCGCAAAAAAGCTAAAGAACTTGGCTTTTCTGCTGTCGGAGTCACCAGCCCTGACGTAAGCGAACACGTTCCATATCTGGAAAGATGGCTTGAAGATAACTTTCACGCATCAATGGAGTGGTTTGAACGCCATCTGGACCTAAGAAAAGATCCGAGGCGACTAGTTAAAGGAACTCAACGGGTTATTTCAGTGAGACTTGATTACCTGCCAGAAAATTCAAGATGTATCGAAATTCTCAACGACCATGATAAAGCCTATATCTCCCGCTATGCTTTAGGTCGTGACTACCATAAGCTATTGCGAAAGCGACTGAAGAAATTGGGGGATTGGTTTGCAGATGAAATCAACCCTCATGGATTTCGAGTATTTACGGACTCAGCACCGATTCTCGAAAAACATTTGGCTGAAAAAGCAGGGCTTGGCTGGATAGGAAAGCATACGCTGCTGCTATCAAGATACGCAGGTAGTTGGTTTTTTCTGGGCGAGATTCTGACTGATTACCCATTCCCGCTTACCCTAGCTAGAGAGCAACCACGATGTGGTTCATGTACAGCCTGCATGGATATTTGTCCAACCAACGCCTTCCCATCTCCCTACCGGTTAGACTCAAAACGTTGCATCAGCTACCTCACAATCGAACATCGAGGACCAATCCCAGAGGAATTAAGAGAACCTATGGGAAACCGCGTTTTTGGATGTGATGACTGCCAATTAGTCTGCCCATGGAATCGTTATGCAAACATTGGGGACCCAGCATTTAAACCAAAACATCAGTTAGATGATCAAACATTAGTCGATCTATTTAGATGGTCCAAGTCTGAATTCGATGAGAAGACACAAGGAAGTCCATTACGTCGGGCCGGGTATGTGAAGTTCTTAGAAAATCTGGCCATCGGCCTCGGAAATGGATCATCGACAACTGCGACGCTCGAAGTTTTATCATTTCGCCTAGGCCAGCATGGTGATACGTTAGATGAGCATATCAAATGGGCAATTAGCGCCCTTAATCATCAAGATTAAGAAAATAATCGCGGTAATACTTGAGTTCATCTATTGAGTCATAGATATCTCTCAAAGCCAGATGTTGACCTGATTTCACAACTCCCTCTAACACGCTTGGTTTCCAACGCTTCGCCAACTCTTTTAACGTCGATACATCCAGATTTCTGTAGTGAAAAAAAGCCTCGAGTCTCGGCATGTAATGGGCCAAAAATCGGCGATCCTGACATATTGAGTTACCACACATTGGTGACTTCCCTTCACCAATCCATATAGTCAAAAAATCAATAGTTTGTTGTTCGGCTTGTAATTCGGTTACAACAGACTCCCTCACACGGGCTGTGAGTCCTGATTTTCCATGCTGGTGAGTATTCCAGTCATCCATTCCCTCTAAAAGCGCCCAAGGTTGACTGACTGCAAGTACTGGACCTTCTCCTAACAGATTAAGATTTTTATCTGTCACTACTGTGGCGATTTCGATGATCCGGTCATTTTCCGGTGATAATCCGGTCATCTCCAGATCGATCCAAATCAAATTCATGGCATCTTTCATAAATATCCTGTAAAGGTCATACACTCTGTAACTGAGGCAGCACCTACGATGGTTTTTAATAGCCGATCAACGCCTAGAGCGACGCCGTAACTTTCTGGCAAACCAGCAGTCAATGCATCTACCAGGGCACTATCTTTTGGAACCCCTGGTCGACCTAGTGAAGCTCGGTGGGCCGCGTGCTGATCAAAGCGTTTAGATTGCTCGACCGCATCTGTTAACTCGTAATAGCCATTTGCAATCTCAGTGCCCAAAAGGTAGAGCTCAACGCGCTTCGCCACAAGGTCCGAGCCCTGCGAATCAATGCGTGATAAAGCGGCTTGACTAATCGGAAAGTCAATTACTAGGTGGTTATGTAGTCGCGGCTCTATCGCATTTAGGAATAGAATATTCAATAGACTATCTAAGTCCAAGGATTTTTTCGCTTCTGCTCCCAGAGACTCATTTACAAAAGACATCAGGTCTGCCGGGCAAGCCTCGTGTGGATTAATTCCAAACTGAGATTCGAATAGTTCACGATATGTGAATACCTGAGGCCGACCTAAAGATGTGAAATCTTCCACCAGGTCTTGTAATTCAAAAACCATTGACTCAAAGGGCGCCACCGAAGTGGGCCGATACCATTCAAGCATAGTGAACTCAATAGCGTGATTCGCGCCTTGCTCGTTTGCTCGATAAGCTTTTGTAATTGCATGTATTGAACGCTTATGTTGGGCGAGTAAGCGTTTGAGGTAGGTTTCTGGTGAAGTCAACAAGTAACCAATTGAAGTCCCATCAGGATCCACAACTTGAAAACTATCAAGCCAAGGATCAGACGTTGGTGTTTTTGCGATAACTGGTACGTCTACTTCAAGCGATCGGCGGGCGTGGAAAAAAGATCTAAGTTCAGTCAATAAAACGGCACGAGACTCAAGAATAGATACATTGGCGGTTGGCCGCCACATTATTTTTTTGTCGCACGAGAAACGTAATTCCCGCTTCGAGTATCCACCCGTAAGACTTCCCCTTTTTCAATAAATAAAGGAACGTTGACCACTGCACCCGTAGATAAAGTTGCTGGCTTCGAACCTCCTTGGGCCGTATCGCCTTTTAATCCAGGATCAGTTTCAACCACTTCAAGCTCGATGTGGTTTGGAGGTGCCACTACTATTGGAGCACCATTGAAAAGGGTAATAATGTAAGTTTCTTGCTCTTTTAGCCATTTCACAGAGTCCCCGACTGCTTTCAAATCAGCCGCATGCTGCTCAAATGAGCCATCAGTCATCATGAAGTGGAAAAAATCGCTGTCAGCATATAGAAAATCCATATCTAGATCGATTACGTCCGCAGCCTCGAGCGATTCACCAGACTTAAAAGTCTTTTCAACAACTCGTCCAGTCTTCAGATTTTTAATCTTCACCCGACTAAATGCTTGACCCTTACCAGGCTTGACGAACTCATTTTCAACAATAGTGCAGGGATCCCCATCAATTAGTACTTTTAGGCCCGATTTAAACTCACTGGTCGAAAATGACGCCATGAATTATTCTCCAGAGACCATCACAATAATTGTTGTGAATACATCTGCGTGGAGCTGGCATTGTACTTCATGACTACCCAAACTCCTCAGAGGTCCTTCAGGCAAACGAACTTCACTCTTATCAAGTGAAAAGCCTTTCGCTACTGCCGCTTCAGCAATATCGCGTGTTCCGATTGAGCCAAAAAGTTTCCCCTCCTCGCCCGCTTTCGCCATGATTTCAACTATTTTCTGATTTAAGCTTTCAGCACGCAAAGTCGCAGAATCGATCTGATCCTGAGCTGATTTTTCAAGTTCAACCCGACGCGCCTCAAACTCAGCGACGTTGACTTCCGAGGCTAGTACTGCACGGCCCTGAGGCAACAGAAAATTACGCGCATAACCACCTTTAACGGTGACTCGATCGCCTAAGCTCCCTAGCTTGCCAATTTTTTCTAACAGAATTACTTCCATTTATTTATCCTCATTATCTGGAGATGCCTATCGCGCCCTGGTTCGAAAATCCACAAACGCATCAATAACCGCCAATAACACCAATAATAGTAGGAGATATGGCGTAAAAAATACCAATGCTGCATAAAACATGATTAAAAGACCTTTCGACTTTCTCATGCCGGTCAGCCCATGCACCAATGCAATACCAGACAGCATAAGTGGTAATAAACCGACCGGTGTAAACCGGAGCATCCAAGGGTCAATTAAAAACCCTGTGGCTGCCAAAATCAGACAACCTGATGCAAATGCTGGCGGTAAAATTACTGCAGCAAATTCTGCCTTGAAACCTCCGGGATTAAAAGCATTCGCTTGCATGGCTCTAGCAAAGATTAAAGCGAACAATGCGCTTATCATATGCACAAAACTCATAGCTCCAACGGAGATTGATGCCATCCATGCATCAATCGTCTGCCCATCAATTCCAAGAGCGGATAATTGCTCCGGCGTAGTAACTGCTTGCTTGATCGCTATCACTAAGTCGCTTAGCGTCTCTTCATAGAGTGCGCTTACCAAAAACACTAGGCCTAGTGAGATAAAAAGGCCCATGGTCAAGACGGCAACCCAACTCGATGTCCGACTAAGTACTGTAGCCAACATACCGGTGATTATCAAAACCAGCAACATAGCCGAGTCACCGAATTCCCAAGCCATTACCAACGCAACAAGCAAAGGAATAATGATAACTAATCGGGAGTTTTCGGCCCCTCGACGTAGCACATATAGCGCTATAACCGAAGGACCAGCCCATGACAACAATGGTAAAAAAAGCAACAAGGATGCGATCATTGCTGCTCGCCACTCAGACGCCATTAAATAATGCGTCAGCCGTGCCATGGGGATCCCCTGTTAATTAGATATCGTGGGCATCTGTATATGGTAGCAGTGCCAAAAAACGAGAGCGCTTTATAGCTGTCGCCAACTGACGCTGATATTTAGAACTCGTTCCTGTTATGCGCGACGGCACAATTTTACCAGTCTCACTAACATACTGTTTTAGCGTATCTAAATCCTTGTAGTCAATTTCCACAACTTTCTCAGCTGAGAAACGACAAAATTTGCGCCGCCGGAAAAAACGTGACATCTCACTACTCCCTAATCTTCAGTTGTATCTTCAGCAACAACAACGTGTTCCGCTATATCTCTGGTAACGGCCGAATTATCAGTAGCACCTTCTGCCACAGTACTCTTTCCAAGGTCCAAGGCAGTGGATTCTTCAGCATCATCATCATTTAACTCCCCTTCATCTCGATCACGACGTCGATCAGTACGGTCTCGATCTTGACGATTTTCAGCGGCTTTGATAAGAGATATATCAGTAACAGAGTCTTTTCGCTTGATAACCAGATTACGCAAAACAGCATCATTAAATCTAAAAGTTGTGGTCAATTCGTCAAGCACATCCACAGAGCATTCAATGTTCCACAGGATGTAGTGGGCTTTATGTAGATCGTTGATCGTATACGCCAACTGGCGACGCCCCCAATCCTCAAAGCGATGGACAGATCCTCCGCCTGCAGTCACTGCCTTGGTATATCGTTCCAGCATAGAAGGAACTTGTTCTGATTGATCTGGGTGAAACAACAAAACGATTTCGTAGTGATTCATCGTAGCTCCTTACGGATTTCGCCATCTGAA
>CAZFNA010000090.1:0-6528 GCA_964520465.1 uncultured Pseudomonadales bacterium
TGCAATGGCGCGCACTATTCTGGATGAGGTATTGAACTTCAGGCCAGATTGGATAGAGCATCAATTAGCCCACGCAGTTAAAGATCCCAATGGCCGAGCTTATAACCGGACAGCACATCTCGATGGACGAAAGCAGATGATGCAGGTTTGGGCTGATTATCTTGATCGCTTGAGCCAGTTAGGTTCAGGCCACGGTGAAGGATTTCGTGTAAAAGCCAAAAATTAAGCTATTCATCAAGACTATGCGCCAAGAGAATAGAAAAACATTTTGGCATGAAAATTTATCATAGTATCAATTAATATCAAATAGTATCTTTTAGTGCCTAAACGTTACATAAGCTACTGTTTTGTAGTGTTTTGTACAGTTTTGATGGGCTTGTAGGCTGCCGCTTATCTGGATAACATTCTTACATTACTAGGAACCAGAAAGGGGCGATGATGTGCAGAAAAATCCACGAACCAAATCACTTCTCAGACTACCGCAAGTCCTCCAGCGATTTCCAGTGAGCAAATCGAAGTGGTGGGCGGGCGTCCGCCAGGGGGATTATCCCCAACCCATACGACATGGCTCGCGCTGCACCTTTTGGCGTGCCGAGGATATCGACAAGCTGATTGAAGAGGTGGGCTGATGATTTTCTACCACGACATGAATGATCAACTGCATTGCTTCGATTCAGAGTTCTTTGACAATCAGCGTGATAGTGACGCGTTGCTTCGAATTGCTATCGATATCACCGCTGCTGGATACCCAGGAGTCGTAATTCATAGTGAACCCTTGGCATCGGGGCAATATTTTTTTGGGGTCAACTTTCTAGAAGACACGCTTGAAGGGGCGATTTTCGGGAAGCTCCGTTCTGACTTCGATGAAGGGCGTCCCCTTCCTGACTCGCGCTCGGTACTAAAAAGAATCTGCATGGCCTCCCGAAGGCAGGCCAAAACGTGAAACAGGCGGTAGAGTATGTGACGAATGGTATGGCTCTGACCTCGATCCCTTTGGGAAAAAAGGGGCCGATTACGCCGGGTTGGAACCAGCCACAAAACGCGATCACTACAATCGATGCCGCCGAAAATATAACCGGCAATATTGGACTGCTGCACGTCTCCTGCCGCCATCCAACCGCGTGCATTGATCTAGATGATCTCGACTCAGCATTTGAAGTTTTGGGTAGTGAGGGTATAAATCTAAAACAGCTACTTGATGCACCAGATGCTGTGCAGATTAGTTCTGGAAGGCCTAACCGAGGTAAGCTTCTTTATCTTTTGCCAACTGGTACCCCCTTATTGACGACGATCCAGATAGCAGATCCTGTGACTGGCGAAATGATCATTGAATTTCGCTCAGCATCCAGTGCAGGAAAATCAATGACTGATGTGCTTCCACCTTCCATTCACCCCGACACCGGTGAGGCATATATTTGGAGTGGTCGCGGACACTGGTCAAAACCACCTGAGTTACCGGCCGAAATCCTCGATTACTGGAAGCGGCAACTGGAGAACACGCAACACAAGCAGAGTGACTCGCGCAACGATGCTGTCTCGGATCCAAAAGTCACTCTTCCCCCAGAATCAATCCAACATCTTAGGGGTGCTTTACTCCACATCAGGGCAGATTCACGCGCAGATTGGATCAACATGGGTATGGCCCTGCATGAATTAGGAGAGGTTGGGCGTGGTTTATGGCTAGAATGGTCCGCAACTTCTGAAAAGTTTGATGCACCTGATGCCGCAAAAACTTGGGACTCGTTTTCTCCCAATAACATAGGCCACAAAGCCGTTTTTGCAGAGGCGCAGCGTCAAGGCTGGATAAATCCCACTAAAATATACATTGATGTCCTTGGCTCACCTGCACCAGGCAAGGGTGGAGAAGAACATAAATGGACGGTGCCGCAAAAACTCCCAGATTCTTTGAAACCAGTTCCTGATCTTAACTCTGAGCATTTACCAGATGCATTAAGAGCCGCAGCTATCGATATTGCCGATCGCTTACAGTGTCCTATAGATTATCTAGTTGTGAGTATGCTGAGTGCGGCTGGAGCAATTGTCGGTAATCGGATTGGTATCTACCCACTGTCTAAAGACGAGACTTGGGAAGTATTTCCATGTCTATGGGGTGGGATTGTTGGCCCGCCAGGCTCAAAAAAAACGCCTGCACTTAACGCGGCGCTAGCTCCGATCAAGGCTTTGGAAGCTGCCGCGTTAGTAAAATACGAATTGGCATACTCACAGTACAAGGTTGATAGCAATCAATACAAAAGTGACCTTTTAAAATGCAAGAAAGAACCTTCCGGAACTTTACCAGTGGAACCTGAAGAACCAAAACCAGAGCGCTATGTTGTTCATGACACCACGTATCAAAAACTGGGAGAAATCCTTGCCAACAATCCAAGGGGCGTTTTGGCCTTATCCGATGAGCTGTCGGGTCTACTTCAGTCTCTTGACGCGCCGGGTCAGGAGGCTGCGCGTGGTTTCTATCTGACGGGTTGGGGTGGCAATTCCGGATATAGTTTCGATCGAATTGGCCGTGGTTCGATCGTATTACCTCGTTACTGTTTGAGCGTATTCGGTGGGTTTCAACCGGATCGAATTAAGAGCTATGTGCACAGTACACAAAAAGGTAACTCAAAGAATGACGGATTGTTGCAACGATTTCAGCTTTTGGTGTGGCCAGATCTTGTTTATTCAAAGGGCGTTGTAGATCGTACTCCCGATAAAGCCGCCATAGAAAAATATAACAGTGCTATGAAGAACCTGCGTCTCAGTAGCAACCAAATGTCGGGGACGCAACGGTGCCAAATGCTTCACTTTGACGAAGAGGCACAGGAGTTGTTGTTACGCTGGTATGAGAAACTGGAGCGAATGCTTCTGAACAGTAATCTTGGATCGGCACAGCAAAGCCATTTTGCCAAGTACCGAAGCCTAATTCCGGCGTTGGCGCTGATCTACCACCTACTTGATGGTCAGCGTGGGTCAGTGGGGATTGGTAATCTTGTTAAAGCGATTCGTTTTGCGTTCTATCTAAAGGGGCATGCTGCTCGGATCTATGCATCTGTTTCCGGTCTCGACCATACCAGCACAGATGTGTTGGCCCGCAAGTTACTAAGGGGCGACCTTAGTGATGGTTTCACTTGCCGCACCGTTTATGTCAAGGGTTGGACTGGACTTAGCACCAAAGAAATTGCGCAAAGCGCACTGGACACGCTAGTTGAGAGTGGTTGGCTTTTAGAGGTGGAAACTAAAGGTATTGGCAGATCCACTTTAGCATATCGAATTAACAGGGAGATTTCTGAGGAGCTGCTAGGAGAATAATACTTTTGTCGGTTTTGTCGGTACCCCCCTAGCACTTTTTTTACTTCTTTTTAATTATATTGGCAGTTTTTAAGGTTAGGGGGTACCGACAAAACCGACAAAACGATGGGTGAGGGGCTTTTGCCACCTATGCCATCTATTTTTTAAAAAGAATTTGAAATATATACCCCCATTTTAAAGAAGTTGTTTTTGGTAATTAGGTGGCATCGATGGCATACCGTTCAAGAGGTGATTGATTAAATTAGTAGCCATACCTCCTTAAGCACGCTCCATTTAAACTCAGAGGAGAAACAAGATGAAGACGAACAAACAGATTGAATGGGAAGTAGTAGATTACGACCCAGAGCGTTACAACGACCTTACCAAAGAAATAGCTTATATGGTGGGGCAAGGTTATGAAGTACACGATCTAAGCACATACGTTACAATGACCAAAGTTTATAAACCAACAGATTTAAATGGTTATCGTAGTGATAAATTAGGGATTGGAGACAAAGACGAATTAATACATCACAACGTGACTCGGATTATTTACCGTAAATGATGTGATCGCTAAGAATTTGGGTAGCAGCTTACATCTTCTCTTCAATAATTTTCTTGATGAGGTATGCAAGGGATTCCCATCCTGTATTCATGTTCTTTGGTTTCCTTCCTCTACTCCTTGGAGTTCCGGGTGAAAGGGAATTGGTCTTAAACAGGATGTCTTCGCACGCCCTAATTTCTGCTGTAGCTTTACTGGTCTCACGTAGATATTTTTTGGTGTATTTGCCGCTTGTAGTGTTTGCCTTAGCTATTCTAGCTATACCCTCTTCTGTCCTAGCACCCGTAGACTTCCCACCATGAAACCGACACTTAGTCTTGCCTTTCACCGCAGGTGCTTTGCACATTTTTCTTGTTCTCTTAGATCTAGCGTCACATCTTCTGCAAGACACGCGGCCACCCAGAGTTGAGAGCATTTCCATGTGCCAATTATATCAAATTAGTTGCTGTGGATTAGTAATACTCCTTCATAGCTGGAGCCCTATCTGGTGAATTGGGGAGACGGGTGCCGATGACAGCAGATAGGGGAGATGGTGCGCGAGCGATTTATGAAAGATAGTGCAAATATTTTTTATTAGCTACTGCCTAAAGATTACGTTATGTTACATAACATCAATCATGTCATATAAGGAGAAAAACTGACTGTCGGAAAAAGTGGTTGCATCGTGATCGAAATTGATTCCGAGTTAAAAAAAGAACTATATCAATCGCTTGGAAATGAGAATTCTAGTCTTAAAAAATGGTTTCTAACCAATGTTCAGGGTAACTTATCCGGCAAATCACAGGTTCCAATAAGTTTTGAGTCCGAAGACTCCGGTCAAATATCAGAGGTTTCATCGTGAAATTCAAATCCGATAAAGTAGCATTCGGTCGTCATGAAACTTTCCATTTACGGTTCGCTTGGTTATCAAAAGGTTTTGCCGCTTTCCAAAAAAATCCCGAGCTATTTGAGGATGTAGATGCTGCTACGGTTACCTTGGGCGTTGGTAAAAATATGGTGCAGGCGATTCGTTACTGGATGCGTGCGGCTCAGCTTATTGATCTTGTGGATAATCATCCCACCGCTTTAGGCGAATATATATTCGACCTTAATCATGGGCAAGACCCTTTCCTTGAGGCTGAGGGTACTTTGTGGTTACTGCACTGGCTGCTTGCCTCAAACACTCAAATGGCTACCAGCATTGCCTGGTTTTTTAGCAAATACCACAAGACTAATTTCGATCAGGCCGAATTGCGAGCTGCGCTATCGGATTATTTGCAAGAATCAGTAATTAGCACTCGCCGTCCAGCCAATGCAACGCTAAAAAATGACATTTCGGTGCTATCAAGACTTTATGTGAAAACGCAAAGTGCAGTTGTCGGTGAGGACGCCTTGGATTCGCCGTTGTCAGAGTTAGGGTTGATTGTTGAATATGGCAAGTCTGCTTACAAGTCTGCCTTTGAACACCACATTGATCTACCGAGTGAAATTGTCGGATTCGCAATTTTAGAGCTTATGTTCTTTAGAGATTTAAAGATAATACCTGTGGAAGAACTGATTCAGTCGGCTGAGAATTATGCCTCTCCAGGGTCGATTTTTCGGTTGAACGAAGCTTCTTTTATGTTAAAGATTGAAGAGCTGGCTAGAAATTATCCGGAGTGTTTTGTCTTAAGAGAGACTGCGGGTTTGCGGCAACTGTTTCTGGACGAGGCTATGACCTCCAATGATCTCCTGCATCGCTATTATATAAAAAGTAAAAAACAGTTGGGGGCTGCGGCATGAATTTCCTATCCCATATAAAGGTGTCTGCGACGTACATTCGTTCAGTTAATCTAGAAAGAGATTCACAGTCTGACAGTGTTTCTCTAGGTTACATACCAACCTCAAGAGCCCTAAGGACGTTAGGAACAATATCTACGAGGTTTTCAGAAAAAGACCAACCAAGGGCGTGGTCTTTAGTTGGTCCCTATGGATCGGGCAAGTCTTCCTTTGCCTTATTTTTGTCCCACTTACTTGCTAAACCAGAATCTAAGAAGGCTGGGGCGGCTCGAAAACTACTTGCAAAAAACGATCCTGAATTAGCCGAAGCACTCCGAGTTGAGACCGAAGGCAGTGACGGCTATTTAGAAGTGCTAATTTCTGGGACACCTGAGCGATTATCGCTAAGGTATCTTAGAGGCCTTCAAGATGGAATGGCCGGTTATTGGCTAGGTCGAAAAGGTAAAAAACCGGCCGTTATCGCGGATATGGATCAGTATGCTTCTGCAGGTGAAGTATCTGTGTCCAAGCTAATTGAACTAACAAAAGCATGTCAAAGTGCCCTTAGTAAAGTTGGCTGCCCAGGCATGATGATAGTGTTTGATGAATTTGGGAAATTTTTGGAGTATGAATCACAATTTCTTGGCGTAAACGACGTATTTTTACTACAAGCGCTTGCGGAGCATGCTCATACAGGGCACGCCACCAAAGTTTTATTACTTGTATTACTTCACCAGTCCATTGAGCAGTATGCAAGAGGGGTGGGTGAGTCGCTTAAAAACGAGTGGGCAAAAATACAAGGGCGTTTTGAAGAAATACCTTTCCTTGGGTCGGCCGAGCAGACCTTGCGCGTTGTCAACGCAGCCATAACGCAAGAACCGTTCGATGCAGTCTCAGAAAAGTTAATTAAATCTGATGTTGCAACGGCGATAGAGGCCCTGTCT
>CAZFNA010000091.1:0-6410 GCA_964520465.1 uncultured Pseudomonadales bacterium
AGAGCGCTGTTTCTCCTATCGTTTCCAACACCCACGGTTCAGATCGAACGCAAACTAGGTCCGGTCTGACGCAGCCATCTTTTAGAATTCCTGTAATCTGGTAATATCAAAAATACTAAAGCCCAAAACTCTTTAGAGTGATTGAAATGCTTCAGGTGGGACAACTCGTGTACCACCAGGTAATCTAGTACATCGTCTGGAGCCTGAATAATCCTCCAGTCAAAAGCAATTCCTTTTCTAGAATTGCATCGACCCCAAATCGATTTGTAGTCTTTTACCTCAATCCGTTGCGGTACTACGTCCATAAGGTTCGCAAAGTATTGCACTCGTTTCAAAAGACGTTTTTCGGACTGTTTTCTTAACCAATCAAGCAATTGAACCAATACAGAGCTTCGTTGACCATAAAATTCCTTCACCGTAACCGAATCTATTTTGCAACTGGCTGACGATTTTGGTTCCAATATCTCTGTAAGCTGTATTGGTCGACCTCGGTAAAAATAATGACATCCGTTATTATCGTTTTGGTTGCGTATGCTTTGCTGAGACGCAACTATCTGCAACTTGGCCTCGATCCAATTCCGTCGACTTTTAACGAACAGACGGATTGCATTATCTGTAGCCTCAATTGGGCAAAGAACCCGAACACCATCCATGCCGACTCTAATTTCTGTTGTACGCCGTCGGGATGACCGTCTGACCGCGATATCCCAACGGAGCTTTAATGTCGAAGTTCTGACTTTCGGTGCAGTGCTCGACAAAGAATCTACCCAATCAGGCATAATTTTACTTCTGTTTCGCTAAAAACTGGTCCAACATTCTTGCAAATCGCTGAATGTCTTTCGTTGAAAATGGGGCTGGGCCGCCCTGTATTAATCCCGCCTCGCGTAACTCCTCCCTCTCATTGCGTCGCCGGAGAGACGTCCGAACTGTCTCTCGGTCGTACCAGGTCCCGCGGGGATTAATTGCGAACCCCCCCTGGTCAACAACTTCGGCAGCCAAAGGCACATCCTGGGTGACCACAAGATCACCAGGACTCATCCGCTCCAGTATTACACTGTCGGCTACGTCAAACCCTTTTGAAACTTGCACTACATAGACATGAGGAGACAAAGGCTTCCGCAAAAAGTCGTTTGCTACTAGGGTAGTAGTAATTTTTAACCGGTTAGATACGCGAAAAATCAATTCTTTTATCGGATTAGGGCACGCGTCAGCATCAACCCATATGTTGAGATCTAGTTCTGGCAACATATTTTTAGCCTAACAATCTTCCCAAAAATTTAATCCTTCCCAACTAACCGGCAAAGACACTAGCCTTAAATTTACATGGATTATAATTGACTCAGGCAAAAGTCTGTCTAGATTTATTTTACTACTTGGGACGACGGGACACGCTAACGATTTCGTCAGAGCGCATCGTAAATGTGGACCGGTCTCCTGACTCTGGTCGGATAATTACCTGGTCACGCTTTTTACCCATAAACCCAATAATAACACCAGTTACTTCAGTAACCTTCTGTGTAATTCGATCACCATATTGGAGCTTGGAATCCAGCGGCATAATGGTCCAGCTAGGATCGTTGGAATGAGACATAGTAGATGTACCAAAAAACAAAAAAATTCAGGTAGTTCACATACGTGCTTATCAATAAACTTCTTCTTAGTAAAGCCATGAGATCTTTCAATCCCATGGCCCCTATCATGCGAAGTTAGTCGACGAGTTGAACGTTTGATGCAGAAGTCTTTCCGTTTTGCTGCTGAGTGTCAAAGGACACTTTTTGCCCGTCACGCAATGAACGAATCCCTCTCAATTCAAGCGCTGAAATATGTACGAATACATCTTTACCGCCATCATCAGGTGCAATAAAGCCAAATCCCCGGCCTTCGTTGAAAAATTTTACTGTTCCTGTAGTCATATATTTTTTTCCGCTCGTAATAATGGCCGACAAGCAAAAGGCTCGCGGCATTCAGGTTTTCAAAAGGAATCTTCGAAGAATAGCTAGAAAACTGCGCTTGAGGAGACTGATGAAAGCCGCGACAGTAGAACACGTATACCAAGGAATAGATATAGATTACTCAAATTTAAGGAAGTTATGCTATTCGACACGATTACCACACGACCAGTGGACATACTCGTTGACACTCCGATCGGTTTTTTTCCTAGCTGGGGAAAAAGACACAACGACCTGTATGTGAGTCTACATTCTTTAGTGCTTGTGTCTTGATTACAGACTATCACCATACTTGTTAAGAACGTCTACCAAGTAATTTGCCTCAGCAGTTCCAACATCTAGATGAGTCACTATGCGAATCTGCTTTTTTCCTACCGCCATAACTTTGGCCCCTTTTGCAGCCAGCACATCACGAAGTTCAGCCGCACTTAGGGTAACTTGGTCCGAAATTCTGGCCAAAATAATATTTGTCTCTACTGGATAAATTGATTGAAATATTGGATTGTCTGCCAGACGCCCCAGTATCATTTGAGCTAAGGCGTGATCATCACAAAGACGATCAACGTTATTATCTAGGGCGTAGAGACACATAGCAGTCAAAACGCCTGTTTGGCGCATCGCACCACCGAACATTCGTTTGAAGTGCCATGCTTCATCGATAAATTCTTTCGAGCCTGCAAGAACTGCCCCTATCGGACAACCTAAACCCTTCGTGAAAGCAAGCCATGCACTATCCTGATATTTACAAAATTCAGCAACTGAATGACCGCTGGCCGAAGCCGCGTTAAGAATTCGAGCACCGTCCATATGCGTTGCCAAGCCTAGCGCTCTAGCTTGAAGTGCAACTGATTGAAGCTCTTCCAATGGCCATATTGCACCCCCTCCAAGATTTGACGTTTGTTCGGTAACAACTAAACGGCTTCTCGGGGCAAAACTTGATGGTAAACGATAGGCAGAAACAACTTGTTGTGCAGAAAAAATACCACGCTGCGCGTCGATTGGTGAAACCATCGCCCCCGAAAGCTTTGCCAGTCCTCCGCATTCAGCGAAGATAATATGGCTTTCTCGAGCGCAAATAATCTCGTCACCAGGGTTAGTGTGGACAGCCACCGCAATTTGGTTACACATGCTCCCTGAAGGCAAGAATATCGCTGCTTCCATTTCGAATAAATCAGCTACACGTTGACACAGTCTATTAGTCAGCGGACAAGCATGACGCCTCTCGTCGCCTGTCTCAATCCCAATAACCGAGCGCAACATGCCCTCGGATGGAAGAGTTTGGGTATCCGAATAGAAATCAGCGTTCAAAATCTAATTTAAACCTCAAAGCGAAACCTGAACCTGGCTCGGATCATTTACATCGATCGCTGAAACCACTGCCTGAGCACAAGCTAGATCTTGTAACCCAACTCCTGTCCCATCAAATAAAGTAATCTCAGAGCTTGTCTTTCGACCCGAAGCACTACCGGATAAAACAGCCCCAAGAGTTGACACATGTAGTTTAGCGTCGATGTGCTGACACTCGCCAATAGTCCGTGACTGGACCAATTCATCGGTGAAACGGGAGGCTTTCAATAACAAACCTGGATCCACTTCCTGCTTTCCTTTGGTATCTGTACCCATACACGCGACATGACACCCGTCAGGAACTAAATTCTCAGGCACAATAGATTGAAAGCTCGAGGTAATCGTAATCAACGTATCCGAATCAACAATAGCTTCTTCAAGCGTCACTTCTCGACACTTAACCCCATACTGCACTGCTATTTCGTGGTGCCGCTCGAGTGAGCGCTGGGATCTATTCCAGATTCTGACTTCTGTAAAATCCCGGACTCGAAGAGCTGCTTCCAACTGAAATGGAGACTGATGTCCTGTACCAATTAATCCTAGAATGCGCACATCAGGTCTGGCCAGAATATCAATTGATACAGCCGCAGCCGCAGCCGTCCGGAGTGCGGTAATCACGTTTCCACCCATTGCTGCCTGGCATTGCCCAGTGTCTGGATCAAAAAGAAAAATAGTCGATTGGTGATTCGCTATCCCAACTGCTGAATTATTTGGCCAATATCCGCCAGATTTCAAACCTAGAGCGCCCGATGACGGATCGAATCCAGATTTGAAGCCATATAAAGCGTCCTGATAACCGAGCGCTTCCCGCACAACAGGAAAATTCCAAGCGCCAGATTCCATCGACTTAAATACATTCCTCACCGCATCGAAAGCCAGTTGCGGGTCTAGAACAGCCCTGATTTGATCTTCAGACACAATGATCATTAAAAAGCCTTCCCACGAGCTGAGATCGGCCAAACAGACTCAACGACACCATCGCGCACGCCAACATACCAATCATGAACATTACAGGTCGGATCACAATGACCAGGAACCAAGTGGAGCTTATCATTAACGCTGAGAACGCCTTCTAGGTCCTCTATCACTCCGTGCTCATCTGAACATTTGACGTATTTTACGTCGTCTCTTCCGAAGATAACAGGCAGACCACTATCGATGGATTGTGCTTTTAACCCCGCATCACAGATAGCTTTCTGTGGCTTAGCATGACTCATAATCGAAGTCAGAATAAACAATGCGTTTTCCCACTCCCCTTGATCGATTCGTTGCCCCTCCTTATCCAGAATGCGGCCATAATCAGCATCCATAAACGCGTAAGAACCACACTGTAATTCGTTATATATTCCCGACGATCCCTCGAAATAATAAGACCCGGTTCCACCGCCCCCAACGATGTCGCATTCCAGACCCACCGCTCTCAATGAATCAACAGCATCTGTTACCATCGCTATTGAGACAGCAACTTTTTGCTCGCGTTCGGAGTACAAGTCCATGTGCTGCATAGCTCCTTGGTAAGCCTGCACACCAGCAAATTTGAGGCTTTTCGCCCGATTTATTGCCTCAGCGATTTCAACCACGGCCTCTGAAGTAACAACCCCGCAGCGACCTGCCCCACAATCGATTTCCACTAGGCATTCGATCACAGTCCCGGCTTTTGTTGCCGCCGCCGACAACTCCTCGACATTTGATAGTTCATCAACGCAAACAATCGTTCGTGCGCCAAGAAGTGGCAAACGCGCGAGACGCTCCAGTTTTAGGGGGTCTCTAACTTGGTTAGATACTAGAACATCCGTTATTCCACCGCGGGCAAATACCTCAGCCTCACTCACTTTCTGGCAACAGACACCACAAGAACCACCAAGTCGCTCCTGAAGTAGTGCAACGTCTACCGATTTATGCATCTTTCCGTGAACCCTGTGACGAATACCCTTGCTTTTGGCAAACTCACCCATCTTTACGATGTTGCGTTCCAAAGCACCTAGATCCAACACTAGACATGGCGTCTGGACGTCCCTTTCGGACATGCCAACCTTTGCCGGAACGTCAAAACCTACTTCCATATTTTCTAAATTCACTAGACTATTCACATCAATTCCTTATTTTATCCAAGGTAGCCGATCCAGATCGACGTTGCCCCCGGTAACAATTACACCCACTCGCTTCCCGCGAAAGCGATCCTTATTATTCATTATGACAGCAAGAGGAACAGCACAACTTGGCTCTATTACAATTTTAAGTCGCTGCCACGTCAATTTCATAGCATCGATAATCTCATCCTCAGAGGCTGTAAAAATATCTGAGACAAAGTTAGATACAAAATGCCACGTATTTTCTTTTAATGGCACTTTGAGACCATCCGCAACAGTAATAGGTGCGTCATCAGCAATAATATGACCAGCACGAAATGATCTCGCAGCATCGTCGGCTTGGAGGGGTTCTGCCGCAAAAATCTCAACGTTGCGTGCTAGATTAGAAAGTGTGAGACATGTTCCTGAGATCATGCCTCCGCCTCCAATCGGAGCGATAACCGCATCGAGCTTTTGGACCTGTGAAAGTAACTCGGCAGAGCAGGTTGCCTGGCCAGCTATCACTCGCGGATCGTTATAGGGATGAACGAACTCCAACCCCATTCGTTTTTGAACTTCAGCAAAAACAGCTTCGCGACTGGTTGTCGATGGTTCGCATTCAGTGATTATTCCACCGTAGCCTCGTACAGCATCTTTTTTCGCATCAGGGGCCGTCTTAGGCATTACGACGTGGCATGGTATTCCACGGCGGCCCGCGGCATAAGCAAGGCTCAGAGCGTGATTACCTGATGAATGAGTAGCCACACCTTTTATGGCATCGTCTCCAGTCAATCCAAAAACTGCGTTACACGCACCTCGCGCTTTAAATGCTCCCGCTTTTTGGAAATTCTCGCATTTAAAAAATAATTCAGCTCCAACTAACTGATTTAAGTAGGCTGAGGTTAATATGGGAGTCTCATGAATGTACGGCTTGATCCTCTCGTGAGCTTGTAACATGTGCTCGACAGTCAAACCGGTCGAATCGAAGACCCCATCCATACCTTCACAATTGATTACGTGATCTAAAGAGCTGCTCATTGACCAG
>CAZFNA010000092.1:0-6268 GCA_964520465.1 uncultured Pseudomonadales bacterium
GAAGGTCAGCATCAATCATACTTACCAGAACTTTATTAAGGCAGGTGACAAAAGTGAGACTAATGACTATCTGAAAAATCAGCTACAAGAAGCCCGGTGGTTCGTCAAAAGCCTAAAAAGTCGCTCTGAAACTCTGCTTAAAGTTGGCACTTGCATTGTCGAAAAGCAAATTGGTTTCTTTGAAGAGGGTCCGGTAGCCATGAGGCCTATGGTTCTGGCAGATATCGCCGAACGAGTGGAAATGCATGAGTCAACGATTTCCAGAGTTACGACTCAAAAGTATATGCATACGCCGCGAGGCACGCTTGAACTTAAATACTTTTTCTCAAGCCATGTAGGAACTGATAGTGGTGGTGAAGCATCATCGACTTCGATTAAAGAGCATCTGAAATACTTGATTGGGGAAGAAAATGCTACAAAGCCATTATCTGATAATAAGCTCAGTGAACTACTAGCCGAACGTGGATTCAAGGTAGCAAGGCGAACAGTTGCCAAGTACCGAGAAATGCTTGGATTCAGCGGATCCAGCGAACGGAAACAAGTATTTTGAAGACTCAGTTTTAGTTGAAATCGTGAGAGACACCAGAAAAAATATTCCTCAGGAATAAAAAGAAGGAGAAACGTATGCAAATTAATATCAGTGGCCACCAACTTGATGTCACTGACGCACTCAAGGCCTATGTGGAAGAAAAACTAGGTCGAATAGAGCGTCACGCTGAACACATCACTAAAATTGAGGTTACCCTGACTGTTGAAAAACAACGAAAAAAAGCAGAAGGCAACGCACATGTGGCCGGGGCTGATGTGCACGCATCTGCTGAACATGATGATATGTACGCAGCAATTGACGTGATGGCTGACAAATTAGTCCGTCAGCTTGGGAAACATCGCGAAAAAACTATTAGTCGGATGCACGGCCATTAAAACCATCATACAATTGACGTAAGAATCACTAGACGATTCCTTAATCGCAATAAGATATAGAGCCTATGCAACTATCTGAGATCATTACATCAGAACGCGTTATATCCAATCTCGATGGCACGAGTAAGAAGCGTGTTCTTGAACTAATAGCTGAATTTATTGCCCAAGAAAGTTCGCTGGAATCAGAAGACGTCTATCAAGGACTAATTGATCGCGAACGATTAGGTTCGACTGGCATCGGGTTGGGTGTAGCTATCCCACATTGCAGAATGGCGAATCTGTTTAAAAATGAGACGCGTGGATATTTAATTCAGTTGAACCAAAGCGTAGATTTCGATGCAATGGATGGTCAACGAGTAGACTTACTCTTTGCTCTATTAGTTCCAGAATCTACCAATCAGGGACATCTAAATTTACTAGCTACTCTCGCTGACTACTTCTCCCAAGATCAGTTCCGGCGAGATTTACAACTAGCAAAAAATGTGACTGAGCTCTATGAAATAACATCAAAATTTTTCAAGACAGGAGACTCTTAATGCATTTGCTGATCGTATCAGGCCGTTCAGGAGCTGGTAAATCGTCAGTTCTTGGCGCTCTTGAAGATCTTGATTTCTATTGTATTGACAATCTCCCTGTTGCGCTACTGAACGACGCTGTAATGACTCTTTCTACGGTATCTCCTGGTCGTAATCTTGCCGTATCAATTGATATTCGCACACTCGGACTTCCGGCTGACGTACCGGCTATGGTCGAAAGACTCAGAAATAAAGTTACTCGCCTGAATATCCTGTTTATAGATGCGTCAGATAATTCGCTCGCCAGACGTTTTAGCGAAACGCGTCGACTGCATCCAAGCTCATCAGGAATTGAGCGCATTCACCTGTCCGATGCGCTAAAACAAGAGCGAGTTCACCTCGAGCCGATTTTCGTAATCGCTACATGCAAAATTGATAGCACAGGGCTCTCAATTCACGCGCTCAGAAGTCAGATTCGTGATTTAGTAGCAGGTGAAACTGCCACTCAAATAATGCTTAAAATTCAGTCATTTGGCTTTAAGCATGGCATCCCCATGGACTCCGATACCGTATTTGATGCTCGTGCATTGCCGAACCCATACTGGGAAAAGGAACTTCGAGAGTTTACAGGTCAACATCAGCAAATTGGTAAATATCTGGAACAGTTTTCTGATACTTCTGAATTCCTCGATAATATCGAAGATCACATCAGATGCTGGACTCCAAGGCATGCTGAATCAGGGTGCCAATACTTCACAATTTCGATTGGTTGTACCGGTGGCCAGCATCGGAGCGTTTACATTGCAGAGACGTTGAGTCAACGCTTAAATGATCTCAATTTAAGTAGGCAGGTTGTACACCGTGAGCTAGCATCAGCCTAATTAGAGGTCTCCGAGATGATTGAAACGCCGGTTACCATACGGAATTTAATGGGGCTTCATGCCCGTGCTGCAAATATGTTGGCGCATCAGTCTTCACAATTTACGTCTGTAATTGAACTCGAAGATCCAACTACCGCGCGTACATCCGATGCCAAAAGTATCATGCAACTAATGATGATGGCTGCAGGCAATGGCACCGAGCTGATTCTTAAAATTCATGGCGAGGATCAAGATCAAGCATCAAAGGTTCTTAAGGAATTATTCAATAACGGGTTTGGGGAGCCTTGTGGATGAGTGAACAGTCCACCGATCATATTACCGTGTCAAACCAGATCAATATTGAGCGCATCAATCTAGCTCTGTCTCAAGGAGCTACTGCACGAGCGAGACAGCTTATTAACGAGGATCTAGGTGCACCAGATATCGCGCATCTATTGTCATCCGTGCCACAAAAACAGCGCATAAATCTCTGGAATTTGGTTGAATCGGATGAGCTTGCTGCAGATGTGCTTGCACATCTTGGAGAAGAGGAGCGATCAGAAATAGTTGCTCGCCTAGGCTCGATAGAGCTTACTAGTTTAATCGAAGGATTTGAATTCGATGACAAAGTGGACTTACTTCAAGAACTTCCGGAACCAGTCATTGAAGAAATTCTTTTGTCGATGGATTCACTGGATCGGAAACGGATTGAGGATATACTTTCCTATGACGGGGACTCTGCCGGCGGTTTGATGAATACCGACATAGTGACTGTGCGTCCGAACATTAGTGTCGACGTTGTATTTCGATATCTCCGGCGCTATGGCGAACTACCCTCTATGACAGATAACCTTTGGGTAGTGAATCGTCGTGATGAATTTATCGGACAAGTCAAAGTTTCGAAGATATTAGTCTCAGACCTGACGACAACTGTTCGTGAAATCATGGAGACTGAAATTGAGCCGCTAATAGTCTCCACCCATAAAGATGAAATAGCTCAAAGGTTTGAGCGCCTCGGCTTAGTGAGCGCGCCCGTTGTAAATGAACGCGGTAAGCTCTTGGGTAGGATAACAATCGATGACGTAGTCGATGTAATTCGGGCATCGGCTGACCACAGCTTGATGAGTCAAGCTGGCCTAGATGAAGACGAAGATATATTTGCGCCTCTGGTAAGAACTGTCAAAAGACGTTCCATTTGGCTAGGTATCAATCTGGTGACAGCCCTCTTAGCATCTAGCGTCATAGGCATGTTTGAGGCAACCCTAGAACAAGTAGTAGCGCTCGCTATTCTAATGCCAGTAGTTGCCTCTATGGGTGGCATTGCTGGAACACAAGCGTTGACCATAGTAATTAGGGGGATGGCACTGGGGCGTGTAGGGTCGGCCAACATATACGCTTTAGTAAGCCGAGAGGTCTTCATTGGAACAGCCAACGGTTTACTTTGGTCAATAGTGGTAGGACTAACTGCTTACATATGGTTTAACGATTTTGTATTGGGCTATGTGATTGCAATGGCAATCATAGTGAGCTTATTTGTCGCTGCACTGGTTGGCACTCTACTACCAGGATATCTAAAATCTATGCGGATTGATCCAGCTTTAGCCGGCGGGGTAATACTTACCACTGTCACTGACATAGTAGGGTTCCTTTGTTTTTTAGGCATAGCGGCTATTGCTTATAACTGATCAACTGCCAGCAACCATCATTTTTTCAAATAGCATAGATCCAGTAGCAATTGATCTACGAATATCCAGGTCTGATCCAATTGCTTTTAAGTCATCCTTCATCATTCGATCTAAATTAGACGCTACCGTTACTTCATGAACGGGATAAGCAATTTCACCCCGTTCTACCCAAAACCCAGAAGCGCCTCTTGAGTAATCACCATTAACAAGATTTGCACCCTGGCCCATCAACTCAGTGACAATTAAACCACTCCCCATATCAGCGACTAGCTCATCAAAAGATTGCCCGCCAGAAAGGAAAAGGTTTCTGACGCCGCCGGCATTGTGAGTGGTTTTCATACTCATCCGATTTGCTGAATACAAGGACAGCACATAACTAGTCAATAATCCAGCCTCAACGAACGATTGCAGCCGGGTCGGTAACCCATCACCGTCATAAGCTGCTGATCCAAGACCGGTCGGTAGCAGGGGATTTTCAGTGAGAGTAACCCAAGGCGGAAGAACTTGCGTATCCAGCCGGTTTAATAAATAACTGGATTTACGGTACAGCGATCCCCCACTGATTGCACTGATGAAACTACTGAGTAACCCAGAAGCTACCTCTGGACTAAATAAAACTGGAACTTCAGCTGTTTGACATTTACGGGGATTCAGTCGAGCTAAAGTTTTCGCAGCCGCCTCGCGGCCAACCTCTTCAGCAGATTTTAATTGCTCCGGACTGCGAGCATGAGTGTAAGCATGAGAACGCTCCCGGCTGTCACCATCCTCAGCCAGAAGAACACAGCTCATACCGTGAATGCTACTTGCCTGACTCACCAGTAGGCCTTCCGTTGTTCCATGTACAGAAATTCCCCGGGTTGATGAGACACAGCCACCTTCAGAATTTGTAATTCGCGAATCCATTTTTAAACCGTAAGACTCCACTTCAATTGCGAGCGCAATTGCCTCGTCAGCCGACAAATCCCAGGGATGATCAAGGTCAAGATCTTGAACCTCACGTATTATTTCTGCTGGTGACGCGAGGACTGCCGCGGGATCCGGTGCCGTTACTTTGGCTATAGATAAGGCGGCTTCAAGAGTGCTTTTCAACGCTTCGTCAGATAGGTCTGTGGTTGTTGCAGAACCCCTCGACTCACCAACAAAAACAGTAACTGAGACCGACTGATCCCTCGTCATTTCTAATTTTTCAGCTAGGCCGAGACGAGCCTGAATATCCAGTCCTAAAGAGGCACTTGCGGCCACCTCACATTGGTCTGCACCAACTCTCTTAGATTGCTCTAAAAGACGAAGCGTCAATTCTTCTAGGCGGTTTTTTTCCTGTTTTGGGTTAAACTTCGCAGACATGACTGATAAACGCTCCCTTATAGATGATCAGCGGCTCGACGATGACAGCCCAGGCGTTACGTCGAAAAGTGCAAAAAAACGAGAAATGCTTTCTTTGCAGGCGCTCGGCCAAGAATTGGCTGAGTTGTCCAAACGCCAGTACGCAAAAATTAATTTTCCCTCGGAGTCTGTTGCTGAAGCACTTACATTCTACCGGGGAATTCCTGATAAAAAGTACGAGGCCAAACGACGCCAAATGCAATTTATCGGCAAGTTGATGCGGAATATCGAACTGGAAGTATTGCAGGTCCAACTTCAAGCTATCAAAAAAATGCACAGCGCAGATAAACGGAAACACCAACTGACTGAGCAGTGGCGGGATCGATTGATAAGTGACCCAAAACAGGTTACTGAATTTCTGAATCAGTTCAACAGCAACGCGCAAAGCCTGAACAGAGCTGTGCGAGACGCTAGAAGGGTCAAAGATATAAATAAAGATAGGGGCGAATCGAAAACGCTGTATCGAATACTGTTTGAGGCTATCGCACATTAGGCGGTTCCACCAACCGTAAGGCGATCAATTTTCAAGCTTGGCTGACCGACGCCAACAGGAACACTTTGACCGTCTTTACCACATACTCCAATCCCAGAATCTAGGGCGAGATCGTCACCTATCATGGAAATGGCCGACATAACCTGCGGTCCATGACCTATCAAAGTCGCACCTTTAACGGGCGCTGTAATCCGTCCATTTTCAATTAGGTAGGCCTCGCTTGCCGCAAAAACGAATTGTCCAGAAGTGATGTCCACCTGACCACCACCAAAGTTCACTGCAAATAAACCACGCTCGACAGACTCGATCATCTCCGCCTGCGTAGCACCTCCAGACTCCATAAATGTATTCGTCATCCGTGGCATCGGTAAGTGGGCATAGCTCTGGCGGCGACCGTTCCCAGTCGGT
>CAZFNA010000093.1:0-5879 GCA_964520465.1 uncultured Pseudomonadales bacterium
TTTGCTATGTCAACGCTAAATGAAATTGACTCTTATTGCATTCAGCCAAATCCGGATGATCCTCGATTATCTCGACTTATTGAGGGCGTTGACCATAACGGGCTGGTTACCCAGTCCTCAGTAATCGAAGAGCGTCCATTGACTATTTATCTCAACGCTCAAGAAATTGTAACGGCTATGACAATTGGAGATTATCCAGAGTATTTAGCTATTGGATTTTTGAAAAATCAAGGAATGCTTCGTGACGATGACGTGATCCAAGGAGTTGAGTTTGATGAGGAGCTTGATGTAGTAGTTGTGCGTACCGAGCGCGAATCTAACTACGAAGAAAAGCTCAGCAAAAAGACACGAACGTCAGGCTGTGCTGTGGGCACAGTTTTTGGTGACATGATGGAGGGGTTAGACAAGGTTTCATTGGCTAGTGAACTGGTAAAGACATCTTGGTTATATGAACTGTCTCATGTCATAAATCGAACGCCGAGCTTGTATCTGACGACCGGGGCGATACACGGCACTGTTCTTTGTGAAAGAAATGAGCCGCTAGTTTATATGGAGGATGTTGGTCGCCATAACGCAGTCGATAAAATCTCTGGATGGATGCATCTCCAAAATATATCTACAGACAATAAGTTGTTATATACAACCGGTCGACTGACATCAGAAATGGTGATTAAAACTGCTCTCATGGGGATACCCGTCTTAGTGAGTCGTTCTGGGTTCACTGCCTGGGGGGTTGATATTGCAAAAAAAGTAGGTTTGACTTTGATTGGGCGAATGCGTGGTCGGAAATTCACGTGTTTGAGCGGTAATGATCGTTTAGTTTACGATGTAGATCCAAATATGGTGGCAGAGGTCGATAAGAAGCATCGAAGAAAGAGCGCATCCTTTGACTGATAGTATTCTCGGCGTTGTACTTGCAGGCGGCCTTGCGACACGTATGGGAGGGGTTGATAAAGGCAAGTTGTCTCTTGGGCCTCAAAAAACGATTCTCGATGAGGTTCTCAAGCGGCTGATGCCTCAGGTCGATGCCACAGTAATCAACGCGAATGGCGACTCCTCGCGTTTCGATCAGTATGAGTTGCCTGTAGTAGTAGATTCTACTGCTGGCTTTAAGGGTCCGCTAGCAGGAGTTTTGGCGGGCTTGGAATACGCGCAGAATCATCAGTATGAATGGGTCTGTTCGGTTGCGGCTGATACACCATTTTTTCCAACTAATTTAGTTTGTTGTTTTATGCAGGAAGCTGAAAAAGAGAAATCTCCGGTTGTGCTGGCTTCAAGCTATGATGCTCTAAAAGGTCGATGGATGCGGCAACCTACATTTGGGTTATGGCACATAAGATTGATAGATCCACTCCGCCAAGCACTAGACGATGGTGTTCGCAAGATCGTTGTTTGGACAGACGCCGTGGGCGGCGTAGAAGCTCAGTTTATCCATAAAGAAAACCACTTAGACCCATTCTTTAATGTTAATACCCCAGAGGATCTTGTAATTGCTCAGCGAGACTTGGCGACATGATGAGCCCAGTTTTTGGTGTGGTGGGTTGGAAAAATTCAGGAAAGACGACACTAACTGAGCGGCTGGTTTCTGAATTTACGTTGCGAGGGCAGCTCGTATCGATGATCAAGCATGCCCATCATTACGTCGACGTGGATCGTCCGGGTACGGATAGTTATAGACACCGATTGGCTGGAGCCAGAGAGGTTATTCTCGCAGGCGGGTCACGCTTTGCATTAATGCACGAATACCGCGACGGCCCAGAGTTTGAGCTTGATGAATTACTGCATCGACTATCACCCTGTGATTTGGTGTTAGTTGAGGGGTTTAAGAAAACACCTATTCCAAAGCTTGAGGTACATCGCCAAGAGCGAGGCTTGGGATTAATTGCTTCGGATGATCCGAGCATTCTTGCTGTTGCTTCTGATTGCGATTTGCCTAGTTTTGGCTTGCCGATCTTTGATCTCAACGATATAAAATCAATTGCAGACTTTATTTGGAGCCATGTGGATGCCTGAGATTCAACCGCCGCCACTAAGAAACGATTGCTTTGCCTTACCGCCAGGTATTGACTGGACGCCTGTTGATGAGGCTAAGCAGCGCTTACGTGATGCACTATCTGTTGTCGTTGCATCAGGTTGTATCATTCCAGTTGGTGATGCGTTTGATCGCATTTTATCTAGTGATCTACAGGCGGTAAGGTCCAATCCACCAGGGTCCAACTCAGCGGTTGACGGATATGGGTTTGCTGGCCCTGTTAACGAAGGCATACAAGTCTTGCAGCTTGTAAAAGATCGGGCTGCTGCGGGAGTTCCCTTTGAGGGTGCCGTGGCATCCGGACAGACTGTCCGCATACTTACGGGGGCATTGCTCCCTGAGGGCGTTGATACAGTGGTGCTTGAAGAAGATTGCACCATTGAAGCTCATCGGATTGCATTTAATGGACCCTTGAAAAAGGGGTCTAATGCAAGAGAGCTTGGAGAAGATGTGATCACTGGCACACCAATCTTTAAGGCAGGACGTCGGTTAACATTAACAGACTTGTCATTGCTGGCGTCAGTTGGTGTTGCTGAAGTCCATGTTTACGCGAGACTCCGCGTTGGAGTGCTGTCCACTGGAGATGAATTAAGAGAGCCGGGGCAACCTGCAGAATATTGGCAAATATATGATGCAAACCGCCTGATGCTATTGGCAATGATTCGAGATATTGGGTTTGAGGCAGTCGACTTAGGACTGGTTGAGGATTCTCGAGACATTGTACGCCAAGCGTTGGATGGTGGTGCGGATAGGTGTGATTTGATCATAACTTCGGGGGGAGCATCTGCGGGGGATGAGGATCACGTCTCAGCCATTCTAAAATCAGAAGGGCGACTCACAAGCTGGCGGATTGCACTAAAGCCAGGTCGACCTTTAGCACTTGGCTTATGGATGGATACCCCGGTTATTGGCCTTCCAGGTAATCCGGTTGCAGCTTGGGTGTGTACTATGGTGTTTGGTAGACCGGCTATGGAAGTATTAGCTGGCGGCGTCTGGAGAGAGCCCAGAGGACTTGAACTCATAGCGGATTTCACGAAGAATAAACGTCGTGGTCGCTCAGAGTATTTACGTGCACGCATTAATGCAGCCGGCCGCGTTGAGGTTTTTCCTTCCGAAGGATCCGGGCGGATTTCTAGTATCAGCTGGTCTGAGGGGTTGATTGAAATTGGGTTTGATGAGGAGCTCATTGCGCCAGGGTCTTCAGTGCGCTATATCACCTACGCTGAATTCCTTAGACCATCTCAGTCAACTGACCCGTGAACTGCAAAGGTGTCGAGAGAGGCATCTTGCGGTCCACTAAATCGGAATGATTCATGAACTCCTGTGTCGGTAAGCGAGCGACTGATCATAACCACCGTGTTGTCTTCATGGTCTTCGCACATTGCTCGCATGTGTTCCAATTCTTCTTGGGCAACGGGTAGTGCGGTGCGCTCATCGGGTGCGCCGTAGTGTTCCACAAAATGTAGGGCGAGTTTCTGTCCAAGGGCAATGTATTCGGATTCTGTAATCGGCGAAACAGCGACGAAAGTCGCTCGGCCAAATGAATCGATAGAAAGCCACCCGTTCGTAAACGCCTGACGAGGCTTTCCTTTTAAGTTGCTTTCATCCCAATCAGAGAATTCAAAGCCTCCGCTAATTGCCCATTCTCCAGCATCCGCAGGGTTCTCGAACACATTATCGTCAGACTCGTCGAGTCGAATAGTGCGCGCTAATTTCATGGTTGATTCATCTCTTCGATCAGGCTGTGAACACTTGTCATCACTCCCTGCTTTAGTAGCAGAGAACCGAACTCATCGGTTCCGACAAATGTACCCTTTTGCGGATAAGAAACGTGAGTGCCAATTGTGTCACATTTCGCTCGCCAATGATCTTGGATGCCAGCATATCCGTCTGATTCGATGGTATTTAGCCAAACTAGCGAATGTCTAGACCAGCTTTCGATGAGCTGCGGAACTTCTAGTTCGATGCATCCTTCTTCATACAACCAAGTTGTTGTTGGGTCAGACCCGGGCTCGATCAATTCAGGACGAATAAAAGGTAGCGTGATGCCAACCACCAGCCAATCGGGCACCTCATCAGCCTTCTTTGTGGATGCTTTATATTTAAGTTCTCCACAAGAAGCCGCATTGACCTTGAATTGGAATGGCCAAGAGAAGTGGACGGCCAATTCTGGAGGGCCGAGTGCTCCTAAGCTGTCAGCAAGAGATAACATCAGAGCATGGCAAACACCGACGCTTTGGTTCAATGGTATCTCGGGTGCCAAAGTGATCGCGACTTGCATGGTGTCAGAGTTTTCTGCAAAGAACACTGTGCCGGGATCAACGCCTATCATGGAAGCGCTGACAGCTTTCATGAAGGGGTCCACGTTTTTTGCTACTTTTTCGCCCGTTAATCTGGGCGGAAAAGTAGGGTCTGTAATTAAACCATCATAAATCACGCGAAAATCTCACTGACGATCAATTGGTCGGCAATATCTAGGAAAGCCTTGGCTTGAGTGCTTTGGGGCTTGGATACCACCATGGGCACGCCACCGTCGGATGCGATTCGGATGTCTAGGTCTAGAGGTATTTCCCCCAAGAATGGAATCTCTTGCTTCTCAGCTTCCGCTTTGGCCCCGCCGTGCCCAAACGGATGGTGAACCTTGTTACATCCGTCACAGACAAAAGAAGACATGTTTTCAATTAATCCCAGCCTGGGGACATCCATACGTTTGAACATATCAATACCTTTCTTGGCATCTATTAGCGCGATATCCTGTGGAGTGGATACTATAATTGCGCCTTTAACATGCACTTTTTGACTTAAAGTCATTTGGACGTCACCAGTCCCAGGGGGTAAATCTACCAATAAAACGTCGAGCTGTCCCCACTGAACTTGTGAAAGCATCTGCTGCAGAGCTCCCATTAGCATGGGCCCACGCCAAATTAAAGCTTCATCACTGGGCATCATAAGACCGAGCGACATCAAAGTTACGCCATGATTTCTTAAAGGGAGAATCGTTTGTCCATCTGGGCTTGAAGGTCGGCCACTCACGCCTAGCATGCGTGGTTGGCTTGGTCCGTAGACATCCGCGTCCAGTAAACCCACTTTTAAGCCACGCATTGTCAACGCTACTGCTAAGTTTGCAGATACTGTTGACTTCCCTACGCCACCTTTCCCCGAGGCAATAGCAACGATGTGTCGGACACCTTTGACTTCGAGCGGTTGTTGAGTTTGCTTTTTTGGTTGTTCACTACCTCCATCAGTAGCGATAACGCCTGCATCTTTAATTTTAGGATTGCTCACTATGAAGTCCTATATTGTTATGGAAGATCAATTGTGCCTTTGATTTCATGATTCAAATTTATGTCATCACACTGAATTGAGACCGTAAGGTTTATAGATTCCAGATCAGTTGATGAATCTAAAGAACGGACCGCTTCTTCGATTTTTTGTTGTGATGTTACCCCAACTGATTTCAAAAATTTACGCATTGATAGATTGAAGTTGTCGTCACTCATGAAGGTCTCCTGCTTAAATGCAAATGAGTCTTATTATTATAAATGTATGATTAGTATGAATTTTTTCCTATTTTACCTTATTTTCGCTAATCTATAACCTTAATCGGTGTTGTGTATCTTTTCGACTACGAGGCGGTGTCAATTGATTAGAAAAACAATCAGTATCATAGCGAGTGGAATACTCCTGTTTTTCAGTATCTTGGCCAAGCCATCTTTTGCCGTGACTTTGTCTGTGGACCAATCGATTCCTGAGGCTCTGATCCAATACATAACTCCCCGATTTGCTCTAAAAACACGCATTCGATTCGAGCACGTTGAATCTGGTGGGGACATTCAACTTTCGTCCG
>CAZFNA010000094.1:0-5780 GCA_964520465.1 uncultured Pseudomonadales bacterium
TCGTTGGTGTCGTTGGTGTCGTTGGTGTCGTTGGTGTCGTTGGTGCAGTAGGAGTGATGGGTGTGGTAGCCCCATCGGACAACTTCATCAGCACATCTGACCGCATGCCGTTATAATTGACGTAGTCAATCTCGAAATTACCTGCCACGGTCACCAAAGCATAAGTGTCATCTTCGCCGTGCTTAAATTTGAAGGCAGTACGGTTCTCTTTGGAGTCGAAAGTTCTCGTCGTGGTGTTTGCAATCCCAAAAACTAAATCTTGGCCTTTATATTCATAGCCGCTCTCCCAACCCATCCTTATAAGATCTTTGACTTCAAAATCGGCAATAAAAACAGATAAATCGCCATCAGGTTTAGACTTCCCGAAATCTGCAATCTCTATAATGTCCTCTCCTTTGCCTCCATATATCGTGACAGTGCTGTCCCCATATATATTAAATCTATCATTAACATCATCGTTGCCTATTAATGTTCCAGAAACGGAAATGGCATTGATGTTGCTGATTTGTTCTCCTCCTTCAATGATTAGGTTGCGCCCACCTAAGTCGATAACATCTTTCCGCGTATCAAAAACGAGTGAATCAAAATTATTTAATTGGACACCCCATTCATACTGAGCCCTCGACCACCGGTCATCGCTAGTCTTGCTAGTGCTGCCGTATAACTTTAGAGACTCTGCGGCCATAGTAATTGTTCCTATTCAAAAAATTTAGTGGGCGACCTTCGTTCGATAAATGATTGAACAAGCTAGATTTTACCCGATCTTAGATGCTTTTGTCTCGGCGAGTGCTAAAAGATCAATGGACTGTTTTTAAGCCCATAGATCACTCCACTCGCCCCCTGAGCCATGCGGACCAGTAATAATCGTTACAACTCAGCACCGTATCTTTTCCAAGACAGGAGCAGTAATCCGTTGTGTAACCCTTTAAGTGAATTATACGCTACGTCGATTGGTTGGACTTGGCATTACTTATGCATGTTACTCATTAGGCGCCTACCAGGTGTCAAAAAAAAGACGGTTCATTCTGGTCTTCGCGGGTATCGCATGAATTGGGTGAATCGGTCTTAAGTATTCTTAATTGTTGACCCTCATAACCAAGGAGATTCACCCCAGGCTTAAGCTACCTGGGGACTTGGTTCGTCAATAAAAAATTTCTGTTCAAGACCTGTTAGCCTCATTATTCTTCGTGTGATGCGGTTTGTATCCCCAGCCTCTGGCTTTTGCCAAGTAAAAGATGCGATAAACTGCTTCGCAGACCGGGTCATAATTGTCTCCGCGGAAATAACCATGCTTGATCGCGAAGCAACCAGTACCGTTTGGCCCGGCTGAAATTACTTGCCCCGAATGAGATTATCTGTGGCAAAAGATTCTATCCCGTCATTAAAAGTCACCACTTATTCACATTTACTGAACTTTTACCCATTAATCAGTCACATTATTATAGGCTGACATTAAAGGACCAAAGACTACCCAAGCATAGGTTGAGCAAACGATTACATTATTATTCGCTTTTATCTGACTTATCAAACCGACGTATAGCCCACCATCCGCGGAGAGAATCCACCATAAATACGAGCGTTATAAGATATATAAAAATTCCACCTAGATTACCCTCGGATATCGATCCGTCGAGCGTTTTAAATCCCTCAAAGAAAACAAAAGCCGCAAGCCATGGTATCTGACCAAACCGTCCTTGGCGCACCCTATAAAAAACGAACATTCCCCATGATGCGACAAGAAAATTTGTTCCAAAATAAACCTCAGCAGAGGTCTCCGCTGTAACCGTTTGCATATGGCTAGATAAAAGCATCAGACCAATTGGGATAGCGTACCCAGCCGCTACAATTACCGCTGGCCACTGTGCTGCTGTCGCAGCCGCCTCTGCATCCTCGCGTTGTGAGAGGTCAGCACGCCAAAAAGTCCAATTGTTATTCGTATCCCAAATAGCCATCACATTTTCTCGAACCGTGGTTGCTCCAACGCTACACCGATAACTTCAAAAAATCAGTCTTTTACAAGTGTGGGCAGGTACTAACAATATTAAAAATAGTGAATCAACCTCCTGAGCGATCAAACCCACCCTGCGAAATTTTAGAACCATTTATCATTATTTAGAAACAAATGGGGTGCCCGATATTTTTGTTCGTACCGGTAGTTCTTTGTCGGCATCGGTCGAATCTAGGGTTGTTGGTGCTATTCAGGTCATCGGGACGGGATCATTCTCCTACAACTGGTTAGGACAAGTCCTCTAGGCGAATAGTTAGAGTCTTGTCGGGTCTCTTCAGTCTACGCAACGTGCATCCCGTCGGCGCCAGCCACCGACACCAAGGCGCTATCAATATTGGCTACTCCGACTAAGCTCACGGCCTCTTGGTAAGACAATGATCCATATTGAGGAAACGACTCTTTGATTTCAGACATAAATTCGTCAGTAAATTCTCCGTTACTTGTAACTATCGTTATAACTGAAGCGATATTCTCATAGACAAACTCTTGTCCCTGATACTCTATCGCTTGACTGAGCAGTGTCTCACCGTTCTTTAGAGTTGTTTTTGTCAGCTTTTTGATCATTACAGCTGCAGCGCCGAGAATGCCCTTGTCAACAATGATGTCTATTGACGCTGTTTCAGAAGTGTCCCAAACATAGCCTGACTCCCCTTGGTCATTGTCTTGAAAAATAGTCCTCAAAGTAACTATGTTTGGTTTAGACAATACTGGCGCAATGTAGTCATTAAAGAGACTGTAGCCAAGTGGATTGGAGGCCTGAACACCTTCAGGCGTTCTGGCTGCATCTGACCACTCTGGCGCTAGAGTGCCATCGTCCCAAAACACACTGTAGCCCCACATTCCAAAAGTTAAGAGGTATAGGTACTCCTTGATAATGACTGAACGGGTATATTCAGGATCTTTATCTAGGCTACCTCCATAGCCATCTAATCCAAAAGTACCGGAGTCGACTGCCTCTTTCATTGCCAGATGGAGTTTACTGTTCGTGTTGTTTGGGTCTAGTGCAGCCAATGATCCGTCAGCAGCACCCCTCAATCCCCAAGTTTCGATGGTATGAAGGATGTGTTCCATCAATTCTGATATGTCGTTGTCACCCTTAGGAGGATTCGGTGAGCTTACATTTCGATACCAAACCATATCGTCGGTGGCGTGAGAGTTTAAAAATTTTGGTAATCCATCCCATAGTTCACGACCCGAATCCGGTAATGGGTTTGGTGAATAGCTATCTCCGCCACCATAGCCGACCCGCTGGGCTGTGGGCATTCCGGCATGAAATGTTCCGTCCGCACCGCTTAGAATTTTTATTGCCCTTTCTTGAGCTAACTGGTCGATACCAGGACCACTTGTGTCTAGCAATAACTGAACCACCCTTGCGGTTTTGTATACCCACTCGTCGGGTACGGCTTGACTTCCTCCAACAGCTCCGCTGGCCACAAGTTTTAGACCATAGACATCCAGGGATCGATCATAGAGCGAGGATATGTTGTTATCTGGCGTGATCTTATTGCTGGTGTAAACAGTCATACGTGTCACCTTTTCTGTTACTCGTCATCTACGTTCATTTTGATTTCGTTTTTACGCCCTCTCAGCGACACTATACTCCCAAGAACAATTACAATGACATTCAACGAATGGACCCAAACTACAGGCGATAATGTTGCTGCGAGATTGGATTGCACACTGGCATTACCCTGTTGAGCGAGAGTCATCCATTCTCTCAATCCCGTAGCATCGTTACCGTTGTCGAACGCATCGAGTCATTTATTAACGTCTGCTGTCCTTGGACCTTCAAAGTCAGCTGAACCTAACCTAGGATTTTTGCCGTTCTCAGCCGGCACGAAGATCGCCCCACTCAGTTGGTCGTCATTTGCATAAATCTAGTTCAAAAACCGCAGCAAGGCCTCCCATGATTTTCGATCAGCCGTCACATTAAAATCGCGCGATCCCTCCACGGTGAAGGAGTGGCGGGCTCCGCCAAAGACTTGGGCATTATGCGCAACCCCCACCTCTTGCAATTGCTGCAACAGACTTGCGAGGTCACCCATTCCGGATACCGGATCCGCAGAGCCGTGCAAAATGAGAACCTCACCACTGGTCTTCGCATAACTCTGACCTTCTGGAGTTTTGAGTCCGCCATGAAAACTTACGAATCCGTCCATATCAATACCGGCCCGCGCTGCTTCCAAAACAGCAGCGCCGCCAAAACAATAGCCCATTAATATGTTGCGCTCCCCGTTGTTCAGGAATTTTGTACCTGCTGAAATGCCAGCGGCGATCCGTTTTCGAAACTCCTGCCTATCTTTATAGAGCGCACTAGTTTCGCGGCGGTAATCGTCAAAGCCATTTAATTGCGCATTTACCCCAAATAGATCCAGGGCAACCGCATTATACCCAAGGTCAGACAGCATTTTGACTCGTTTTTTCTCATACGCGTCCAGACCGTTCCAATCGTGGATGATGTACACATTACCTTTTGGTGGGGAATTTGCCGGCATGGCAAATGCGCTGAAATTTTTGTCTCCCACCCGATAACCAACTGCCTGCCCATGGCCGTCTGCAACTACGGCAGTAGTGTTCAGAAAAAAATATGCAACAAATAAGAGCAGCGATCGTTTCATTTTTTGAACCTCTCAAGTTTAGTTGAAAATATCAGAGCCCAAGATAGTCTAGGCCACTATTTTGCCAGGCCGCGAGCTCAGACATTTGTGACTCAATCAACGATGCGTTTGAGCCAATAGCCACTAGTCCCGCATGAGAAATTGCCCCACTGTCTAATTGGCCAGCGTATATCGCCTGCGTTAGAGGATCTGGGGCCACCCCAACAACATTTTTATAAATAGTTTCAACAAAGTTTTTGTTTGAAGACACATCAATTAAATTCAGATCGATCACTAACTGAGCAATTTGCTCTGCAGTTTGTCCTTGATCTACGAGACCAACAGCGGGACCAAAGTAGGTGGGAACTGACTCTGAACCAAACATTGTCGTAATGAGAGCAGCCGTTGTATAACTATTTTCGCCTCGGCCGAAGTCCAAAGCCACTTTCTTGTCGGTAAACACAAGGCGTTCGACTTCCACGATTTCTAGGATGTGTCCGTTCACGCCATATGTACTCGTACCAGTCAACCGGTTGTCTTCGATGCGATAGCCATCCAATTCAGGCTTGTCAGTCATTGGATTCCAGGCGGAATCGGTTGGAGTGATTTTCCAGTGATTAGAGGATGACTCGAAGACAGCGGTATCAACGCCATCTCCACCTCGAAATTTTTCCGTGAAGTCTTTACCGTATGTCATGACAAACCGATCATTACCGCCGTAACCATGCGCACCATCGCTAGATGCAACATCTCGATCACCAGTGAATACATCGTCACCTGCAAACTCGGCTTGAAGGTCAGTTAAAGAACTTTGAAGGCTCCCCGTCGTCTTAAGTTGCACGGGGGTAGAGGAGGAATATATTTCTGTTTGTGTATATTCAGCCGAAGCTACAGAGGTAGTCTCTTTGGTCCAGGCTCCGCTCATGATTGATCGTGAATCGCCATACCCCATGCCGACCACATCCCCGCCATAAGAAAATTGACCCTCTAGCAGAATCTCAAAAGCCGTTTTTATAAGATGAGGTCGTGAGACGACCTTTAACAATGTCGATGTTGCCTCGGTGACTACAAGATCATTCGGTGTAATCGACGGGGGACTAGTATCCGGAAAATTCCATATATTACCGCCAGTATTCGTTAAGGTGATGCCCAAAGTAATAATCCTCTCTAGTCCT
>CAZFNA010000095.1:0-5759 GCA_964520465.1 uncultured Pseudomonadales bacterium
CCGCTCGCTTCACAAATTCAGGCTCACATACTGCTGCCGTATTTATCGATACTTTATCCGCGCCCGCTAACAATAGATCACGAATATTACCAATGTCGCGCACACCCCCGCCAACAGTTAGTGGTATGAATACCTCACTCGCCAGTCGAGAAACAGTGTCATATGTGGTCGATCTATCCTCATGGCTCGCTGTAATATCAAGAAAAGTGATTTCATCAGCACCTTCTTGATTATATCGATAGCCAACCTCAACCGGATCTCCCGCGTCACGAATATCTTCAAATTGGATACCTTTGACTACTCGACCTTGGTCAACATCAAGACACGGAATAATACGCTTTGCCAAACCCATTAACGTGCGTCCGTCAGACGTATTGCCTCAGCCAAATCAAGATCCCCTTCATAGATGGCTCGACCGGTAATTGCTCCAATGACCCCTTCAGATTCCACTGCCAACAGTTGCTGCACGTCAGATAGGCCTTTCAAACCCCCTGATGCTATTACAGGACAGCCGGTATCCCGAGCGAGAGATGCAGTAGCTTCGATATTAATCCCAGACAACATTCCGTCGCGACCAATGTCAGTGTAAACAATCGACGATACACCGTCTCCAGAAAAGCGTTTAACGACCTCTACCGCCGACACAGTAGTAGCTTTTACCCAGCCTTCTGTAGCGACCCATCCATCTTTAGCATCAACACCGACTATGATCTGATCAGGAAATAATTTACAAGCCTCAGTCACAAAGTCTGGTTCTTTAACCGCCTGAGTCCCAATTATTACCCACCGCAAGCCAAATTCTAAATAAGCTTCGACAGTTCGCAGGTCTCTAACTCCACCACCGAGTTGAACAGGTAATTCTGGATGTTTTTCAAGAATGCTTGCAACAGCCTTATTGTTTTCCGGTCTACCTGCAAAAGCGCCGTCTAGGTCCACGAGATGCAGACGCTCTGCTCCCTCATCAACCCATCGAGTTGCTGTGGCCACGGGATCATCTGAATAAACAGTGGCATCATCCATTTGTCCCTGGCGTAGACGAACGCAAGTTCCGCTTTTTAAATCGATTGCCGGAATTATCAGCATATTCCATCCCATGTTAAAAAGTTTTGGTACAAAAGGATGCCAGCATCATGTGATTTTTCCGGGTGAAACTGCACAGCAAAAACACCCTCCCGAGCCAAAGCAGCGGCAAATTGAACGCCATATTCACAAACTCCAAAAACACAGGGCTCGTTCGGGGCGGCATAACGATAGCTATGTACAAAATAAAATCGCGTTTGATCCGGTATGTCCCTCCACATTGGATGAGCTAACTGCTTTACCTGATTCCATCCCATATGCGGTACTTTAAGCGCCTCTCCGTTCGGTCCAGTCATAGATTTTGAAAACTGCGTAATTTGACCCGGAAACACACCCAATCCAGCAACTCCAGAACTTTCCTCACCGTACTCTGCGAGGATTTGCATTCCTACACACACACCCATTAATGGTTTTTGGCCAATACAATTCAAAACTACTGTAGCTAAATCACTATCCTTCAAACCTCGCATGCAATCACCCATCGAACCAACCCCCGGAAGAACTACTCGGTCCGCTGTCTCAATTAAAGATGGGTCAGAGGAAACAATGACCCTACAAGGGCCAGCTCGCTCAATTGCCTTTGCTACGCTATGTAAATTCCCAGATCCGTAGTCGATAATCGCTACTGTTTGAGGCATTTACAAAGATCCTTTGGTGGAGGGCACAATACCGGACATCCGCGGATCAGGACTCAGGGCCATTCGCAGGGCGCGACCGAAAGCCTTGAATACAGTTTCAATCTGGTGATGGGAATTTTCTCCCTTTAAATTATCGATGTGCAGAGTCACTTGTGCATGATTAACAAAACCCTGAAAGAACTCTCTAAAAAGATCTACGTCAAAACCACCGACAACTGATCGCGTAAAATTGATTTCATAAAACAAGCCAGGCCGTCCTGAAAAATCAATTACAACACGGCTTAATGCTTCATCAAGCGGAACATAAGCGTGCCCATATCGGGTCATACCTTTTTTGTCACCGACAGCCTGAGCAAAAGCTTGGCCAAGAGTAATTCCGACATCTTCAACAGTATGATGGTCATCAATCTCCAGATCGCCGACAGCCTGAATTGTAAGATCAATCATTCCGTGGCGTGATACCTGATCAAGCATATGCTCAAAAAAAGGAATCCCGGTTTTGAATTGACTTTCCCCGCTCCCCTCTAAATTTAAGCGAACATTAATTTGCGTTTCTAGTGTATTTCTTTCTACTGAGGCAATACGATTTGACATAGCTTGTTCCTTAAGACCTCATAAACACCGTAGTATAGCGGGATCAGATCTGACTGACGACAGAGTGTGTGATGCGAATATTCAAATTTTTAGCAGTTTCAGTAATTCTTGCGGTAGTTGGACTTGCCGTCTCTATGGCCTACATCACGCAGATACTCGATCCAAATGACCTAAAATCGACCGTAATAAACGCGGCAAAAAAAGAACAAGTCGACCTTCAATTAAATGGAAATATAAGTTGGAATTTTTGGCCTTGGCTTAGTATTTCAGCTGAAAAAGTCAGTGCATCCTCTCCGAAATGGGACTTTGAAGCTGATCGCCTGCAGATTTCATTAGTAATTTTATCTTTACTATCAGACGCCATTATGATCGATCAACTCACAGCGATAGCCCCGCACGTTAGGATCAAACCTCAGATAAGAAAAACAAAGAGTTCTCGCGCAGAGATAGACCAACTCAGTTTTAGACCGATTATTATCAGAAAACTCAAAATCTCCGATGGGAAAATCGTAGAGCTCTTTCCTGAGTTAACACTGAGCAGGATCCAGCTTTCAATTGATTCGCTTAACCCGGCCGCCTCAGCTGATCTTGAGTTATCCAGCTATCTCAATTTTAGGAAATATCAAGCGCCTCTTAGAATCATTGCAGAAATTACCCCAACAAACGCATTTGACGGCCTTACAGTAAAAAATGCTGAGATCTCATCACGAAACTTAAATCTGTCTTTTCAGGGGTATCTAAGTACCACGCTAGCCGGACAATATAGCGGCGAAGGCAAGCTGACCTCGAATGAATTCTCACCAAGAAAATGGCTCAGAGCAGGAGACTTTCCTGTTCCAAATACATCCGATCTTACGCGCTTCAATAAACTGATCCTTGAAACAGGAATCAAGCTCTCAAATGAAATGATTAGCCTCAGACCCTTCACATTGAGAGTTGATGAAACTTCTATTGATGGAAAAGTCGATATTTTGCTGGCTCCCTTCAATGTTGATTTAGAACTGTTAGCTGATCATCTCAACCTTGATCCTTACTTTGCAGACCACAAGAATGAAAACTCAAAAGAAAGGTTAGGATATTTTTGGCCGCCGGGTACATATAAATTAGATATTGCTAGACTCACGCTTTTAGGTACGCAGTTTAAGCCACTGGGGGCTGATCTCGGGATTAGCCCTGATGAGGTAACGCTAGGGCGGCTAGACGCAGGTATCCTTGAAGGCGAGATTAGGGCGTCTGGAACACACTTAATTGCTCCCCAGATTACAAATCTGAGTGGAACGCTCAGCAAAGTACAACTTGCTAAACTTACGCTAGCAAAACCATTTCATAATCTTACAGGACAGGCACAGGCGTCCTTCGATTTAAGAGGGGCCGGTCAGAGTGCCGAAGAATTACTAGGCTCATTGACGGGCCCAGTAAGATTAAAAGTTAAAGATGCTTTCCTTGAGCCACTAAATATTTCTCAGAGTTTATGCCAAGATATGGGCGCTGAAATCAAAGTGGAACCAAATAGTTTCGATACACTTAAAATTGACGCAGATTTTCAGGAAGGGATCGCTGCGATTGAAAGGTTTGAATCACAAATCGGGAACTCGATAATTAGGGGAACCGGTCGAATTAGCTTGCTATCTTCTGCAGCAAACATACAAGGCTCGTTCCAAATTCCAAGTGATGGACAACTCGGTTATTGCCGGGCAACAGACGGGCTGCATGGGAGAAAGTTACCCTTAGTATGCCGAGGGCAAATTCGTAACCAAACACTTGAATGCTCAATTGATAACAAAGTCTTGCAAGATTCAGCATCAAAAAATAAATAAAAAATTTTGAAAAAACGATAGAAATCGGCTTCGATGGAAATCGCTTAAATTAAATGTGACAAAGCTGACAGAAAGTAAATTCTATATTTAATAAGATATTATTATAAATGGTAGTTTCGTCGAAAAATGGTGGATCTGGCTACAAAATTAAACCGTTGGCATAAAAAATATGGCCGGCATGACCTTCCGTGGCAGCAAAAAGGACCCTACGAGACCTGGATTTCTGAAGTAATGCTTCAGCAAACGCAAGTCGGAGTTGTGATTCCTTACTTTAAGAAGTTTCTCAAATCATTTCCAACACTTGAGGCACTAGCAAATGCATCGCAGGATGATGTTCTTGCCCACTGGGCTGGATTGGGTTACTACTCAAGAGCAAGAAATCTTCACGACACGGCCCGAAGAATAAAAACAGAGTACCAAGGAAATTTTCCTGCTGATCTCAGTAGACTTGTTTCATTGCCTGGGATCGGTAGATCAACTGCTGGAGCTATCCTGTCACTGGGCTTAAATCAACGTGGGGTGATCCAAGATGGAAACGTCAGACGCGTGCTTGCGCGGCTATTTTTGGTTGAAGGGGATTTAACCAAGGCCAAGCAACAAAAAATACTCTGGGAACTGGCAAATCAACTTACGCCGCTTGAGCCCGCTCGCGCAAAAATTCATACCCAAGCCATGATGGATCTTGGAGCCCTCCTCTGCAAAAGACGCAATCCGGTATGCGAGGCCTGCCCTTTTAGAACAGATTGCCAAGCTTTACAGACTAGCAGGGTCGACCAGTTACCTCAGCCAAAAAAAATAAAGAGCCAGAATGCGCAGTTATGGATTGTCTTACAACTTATCGAAACAAGCGGGCGCACACTTTTTATTCGACGGCCTGATGAAGAAATTTGGGGGGGGTTATACACGCCTTTAATTGGAAAGAGTTTGCTTGATTTGAGCCAGAAATATCAGCTACCTGAGGCCACTGAAGGAGAGTTTCAGAGTTCGATAAAGCATACCTTTAGCCATTTCAAAGTAACTTTAGATCATTACATCTTACGGATTAAGACATCTAATCAAATCGGGATTGGTGAATGGGTAGATGCAAGGGCGTTTCGAAAAGGCGTTCCTACCCCAATCAGAAAATTAATTGAGCCAATGGAGTACTCAAATGACACGTGAAGTATTTTGTAAAAAATTTAAAACTGACCTCCCTGGACTCTCACATCCACCAATACCAGGAGATCTTGGGCAGGACATCTTTGAAAATGTGTCTGAGCAAGCATGGAGAGAATGGCAAGCCCACCAGACTATGTTGATCAACGAAAATCGTCTCAGTTTAATGGACCCTGACTCAAGGAAATTCTTGAAGGAAGAAATGATGCGATTTTTAAGTACCGAAGACTACGCAAAACCTGACGGGTTTGTACCGCCTCCAAGTTGACAGCGTTCAACAATTTCTGTTCAATACCGATCCTATTTAAATAGGCCAGATAGCTCAGTTGGTAGAGCAGAGGATTGAAAATCCTCGTGTCGGCGGTTCGATTCCGTCTCTGGCCACCATTTATATCACTTCTTTAAATTTAACTCATTGATTTATCTGCAAATACTTTATCTATCAGTATTGTAGGTACAACAATGGGTAGAACAT
>CAZFNA010000096.1:0-5682 GCA_964520465.1 uncultured Pseudomonadales bacterium
CCTCAGCTCGAGAAGCCCACTGCTTGATGACGAGATAATCTTGCTTTACTAATTCCTGAATTTTCTTTTCTATCGCATCAATATCGTTAGGCGTCAATTGACGTTCATAATCAATATCGTAATAAAAGCCGTGTTTGATTACTGGACCGATCGCCATTTTGATTCCGGGAAACAATTGTTTCCCGGCGTGACCAATCAAGTGTGCAAATGAGTGACGAATCACATCTAAAGCTTCAGGATCTTTACCAGTAAGCAATGATAAATTCGAGTCTCGTTCAATTGTATCGGAAGCATCTTTAAGATCGCCGTTAACCCGAGCACAAATTGTTGCTTTTGCGAGTCCAGCACCGATCGATTCGGCAACCGTTATTGCTGATATTGGTCCATCAAACTCTCGCTTGGATCCGTCAGGAAGAGTTATTACAGGCATTTGAACCTCCTATTGGGCGACCCGCACCAAAGGCCAGACCAATATAGTCGTAATTTGGTAGGCGCGATTGGAATCGAACCAACGACCTCCACCATGTCAAGGTGGCGCTCTAACCAACTGAGCTACGCGCCTGAAGAGGGCGAAAGTATACAGTCTTCAATTTTGATGTAAAGCCGCTATCCAGAGCTTATGACTAAAGCTTATAAAACTTTCTAAACCACTTTATAAACATAGGAATACCCTCTTCAACCGTTACTTTTGGTGCATATCCAATAGCGGCTTGTAATGCGGAAATATCCGCATGCGTTGCCCCTACGTCGCCGGGTTGCATCGGAAGGAACTCAACGTTGGCCGCGACTCCACAAGACTTTTCAATTAGCTCAAGATACCGTCGAAGGTCTACTGGCCGGTCTGATCCCATATTATAGATCCTCCATGGTCCGTTAGATGAACTCGGGTCAGGTGATAATGGATCATAGTTGGAATTAGGCGAGGCTATTTGGTCTAGTGTTTTAATTACACCATCTGCAATATCTGTCACAAATGTAAAGTCTCTTTTGTGGCATCCACCATTGAACAACTGGACCTTACCCCCGGTCAAAATTGCTCGAGAGAATTTAAATAATGCCATATCTGGTCGGCCCCAGGGACCATACACAGTAAAGAAACGAAGGCCGGTTGTTGGCAATCCAAACAAATGACTGTAAGAATGAGCCATAAGTTCGTTAGCTTTTTTTGTCGCCGCATACAAACTGACTGGGTGATCTACAGAGTCTTCAACTCGAAATGGTAGCGACTCATTTCCCCCGTATACTGAACTTGATGATGCATATACAAAGTGTTTTACAGCATGATGCCTGCAACACTCCAGAACGTTCATGAAGCCAACCAAGTTGGCATCCACATACTTATGGGGATTTTCAATCGAAAAGCGCACTCCTGCCTGAGCAGCTAAATGCACTACGCGGTCGATTCGATATTTTTTGAATACACCCTCCAAAGATTCACGATCTTCAATACTTGCTCGCACTTCAGAGTAACCCCTGTGGTCAAGCAGATTTTTTACTCGTGCCTCTTTTAATGAGACGTCATAATAATCGTTGTAGTTGTCAAGCCCAACAACTAATTCACCGCGAGCAAGCAAATATTGACTGACAACCGAGCCAATAAATCCTGCGGAACCGGTTACTAAAATAGTCATATATTAGCTCTTCACCAAACTACGGGCAGACCCTATCAAGGACCAGACGACTATACCTGTCACAACAAATAAAACTATAACTGCTGCATTCATAAGGATATCGAGCTGGAGAAGAGTACTATAGACAGCAAGCGATGTACTAAGGGCGGCCAATGGAAAGCCAAATGCCCAATTCGATGGCGCGAATGGCCGAGAGATCGCTCGGAAGACCGTTGGGATGAACGTCAGCATAAGAAAAAAAGCAATTGATAGCATCACGACACCAGGTACCACGGTCATATCTCCGGCGAGCAGAGACCATGAAAAAGAACCGATCGCAGGAGGAGCTACTAGGATCATTCGCGTACTCTCGGCATCATCAGGCAGTGGCTTACCGTGCACCAACCTAAAAAAAATAATTGGCAACATCATCAACCACAACACGACACCAATAGAAAACCCAAACCACGCCAGCATAAACTCGCCAGCAGCGATTGCACCAACAGGTACAACAATATTTCCAACCACCGGGATGAACCACATTGGTGAAAAGGTTTCTAGAGGCAGAGCACCTTGAAACCAACCATTAAGCAACCACGCTAAAAGTATAAAATGGGAGATCCCAGCAAACCAAATCAACACAACTGATACTTTAAGAAGATACGGGTTCAATAGCGCACTAAGCAGCATGAGCCCCACTGTTAGGCAGGCCGGAAAAACATTCAACTGCGGGCTTGAAAAAGTTTCTTTTAGAACGCCCCGAGTCAATTGATGCACCACAAGCGAGCCAAAAACTACCAAGCCTAAAAGTAACGCTCCAATCGAGATTAATTGGCCAGAATTTGTCTCCCATTCACCCAAATCTGAAAGTGTCCTCCAGGCCAGCGCCAGACCAAAAAGACTCATAACAGCTGGTGCAAAACGAATGGACATAGACGCCTTCCTTGATTACTTAAAAGCGAGTGATTGTAACTCGGCCAGCACATCTCGAACGGCAGCAGCGCGCTCAAAATCTAGCTCTTTTGCAGCTTTAAACATATCATCCTCAAGTCTTGTAATTTCTTTTGACAACTTTGCTGGCGTTAATGTCTTGGGGTCATGCAGTAACAACTTCTCAGATGTAACCTGAGAAGTATCCTTTTTTGCCTTACGACCACGCGATCCAGGAGTTTCACGGTGCGCACCTTCCATGATGTCATCAACAGACTTTTTGATCGTTTGTGGAACGATTCCATGTTCTTGATTAAATGCAACCTGCTTCGTTCTCCGTCGGTCAGTTTCATCAATTGCGCGCCGCATTGAGTCAGTTATTTTATCAGCATATAAGATTGCTCGACCATTCACATTCCGAGCAGCTCGTCCGATCGTCTGAATCAAAGCACGATCAGATCGCAAAAAACCTTCTTTATCCGAATCCATGATTGCTACAAGAGACACCTCAGGCATATCCAAACCCTCTCGGAGTAGATTAATTCCAACCAGCACATCAAACTCGCCTTTCCGTAAGTCACGAATAATTTCTACTCGCTCCACAGTATCAATATCAGAGTGCAAATAACGAACCCGTATCCCCTGTTCCATTAAGTAATCTGTCAAATCCTCCGCCAAACGCTTTGTAAGGACAGTAATCAACACTCGCTCATTTTTAGCAACAACGATATGGATTTCACTCAAACAATCATCGACTTGCGTGCCTGCAGGTCGAACTTCGATCAAAGGATCAACAAGGCCTGTGGGGCGCACTAATTGCTCCGCAACTTGAGCCTGATGCTCTTTTTCATACTTACTTGGAGTAGCGGACACAAAAATCATCTGCGGAACTAGCGATTCCCATTCTTCAAATTTTAGAGGACGATTATCTAATGCCGATGGTAATCGAAAGCCATACTCCACCAAAGTTTCTTTACGTGATCTATCACCGCGGTACATGCCTCCAATCTGCGGAACTGTGGCATGTGACTCGTCTATTACTAGAAGAGCATCAGGCGGCAAATAATCAAATAATGTCGGGGGGGCTTCACCTGATGGACGACCAGATAAATACCTAGAATAGTTTTCAATCCCCTGGCAATATCCAAGCTCAGCAATCATTTCCAGATCAAATTTGGTACGTTGCTCAAGTCGTTGAGCTTCAAGAAGTTTCCCTTGCTCTCTGAATTGCTCTAACCGCATCTTCATCTCAGCTTTAATATCGTCGAGTGTATTGACGAGTCGATCTTTACTAGTAACGTAGTGAGTTCTAGGATAAATCGTCACCCGAGGCATTTTTCGGAGAAGCTCGCCGGTCAGCGGGTCGAAATATGATAATTGTTCGATTTCATCATCAAATAATTCAACTCGGACGCCCTCTCGATCAGATTCCGCAGGAAAAATATCAATCACATCACCTCGTACTCGGTAGGTTCCACGACCAAAATCTATATCATTTCGTTTATACTGAAGCTCTGCTAAACGTCTTACAATTTGTCGCTGGTCTATCGTCATACCGCGTGTTAGGTGCAGTACCATTTCATGATAGGCTTCAGGATCACCTAGACCGTAAATCGCAGATACGGACGCAACGATGATGACATCTTGCCGTTCAAGAAGCGCCTTAGTAGCAGACAACCGCATCTGCTCGATGTGGTCATTAATTGATGCATCTTTTTCAATAAAAGTATCACTAGCAGGCACATAGGCTTCCGGTTGATAGTAATCATAATAAGAAACGAAATACTCCACAGCGTTTTTTGGAAAGAACTCTTTAAACTCACCGTACAACTGGGCGGCCAGAGTCTTATTATGTGCCATGACAATTGTAGGCCGCTTAATTGCTTCAATGACTTTAGCGATGGTGAAAGTTTTACCCGAACCCGTTACTCCAAGAAGCGTTTGATGAGCAAGGCCTGCTTTAAGGCCTTGCACTAGAGTTTTAATAGCCTTCGGCTGATCGCCCGCTGGTTGATAATGAGAAACAACTTGAAAAGGGAAAGAGATGTCATGTGTCATGATCGCTCCAGACTTGGACTGGCCTGACCCGAAATCAATGCTACGATCAACAACATCACAGGCTTTTTAATCGCGCATGTTTCACTAGTTAAACATTGGCTCGATTGGATAAAATTCCTACAAGCCGATCGCCTACTAGTCGCCTTTGCAAGTCCAACTATCACCCCAATAAGTCTGTGAGATGCGCGTTTTGAACAGGTTGAAAGAATCATTTTCATTCGTGACATGCCTTCGTTGTCAAAGAGATTAAAATCGTTCGCACAACGAACACCCAAATGGAGTCATAAACTGATTATGCGTAACTTAATTAGTGTCACTATCATCACGTTCTACGACAAAGAAAACGCGGTTAAATCCATGAAGTCTATTTAATTTAATACATCGCATAAATCGAATTTTGGTTAAATCAGCCGCCATAATCAAATACTACAAAATAAATGGAACCTATTAATTCTAAAAAACGAAAGTAAACGCATTGAATCTCGACTAGTCGAGGATGAATTTGAGGATATTGGCTCCGCGAGCAGGACTCGAACCTGCGACCAAAAGATTAACAGTCTTCTGCTCTACCAACTGAGCTATCGCGGAATGCAGAGTGGTCGCGAACTTTAATGACTCAGGGCCATGTAGTCAATACCTAGGGACGAATCAGACTCCCAATCATCTTTGATTAGGTTTTTAAGTTCTTTCTGGTGGCCCTTGGTACTCACAAACTTCCTTCAATATAACAACGAAAATTCTCCACTCCCGACAAACCAAAATATTGCCAATTTTCGATACACTTGAGTTCGAGGGCATAGTAAAAACCTGGTCTCATTAGTTCACTTTCCAAATTTTTCATTACTGAAAGCGCTGGCTTTAGGCAATCTTGAAACCCCAAAGAGTATTGAATTAAGGCCTAATTTCTGATGCGGGCCGCATTTATACTTACTATTCACGAGTTAAAACCCTCGCTCAATACTACAACTTGCTATTTCGCTGGAAATACTTTCAATAATAGATGCGGGGCTATCGGATGCAGTAATCGGACGCCCTATAACAAGGTAGTCAGACCCATAAGCAATTGCCTCTTTTGGCGTCACGA
>CAZFNA010000097.1:0-5557 GCA_964520465.1 uncultured Pseudomonadales bacterium
CTGAAAGCTTATCTAGATTCGACTCAAAATCACCGACTATAGAATCCATTTGAAGCATTCGTATACGCACTATATCGGTCATAAAGGTTCTCGAGGTTGATACGGTACCGGATCGATTATCGGTGTTCTGCCGAGCAGTTGGTCGCATAATAACCTCGCCGATGCAGGACTCAAAACTAAGCCGTTACGAAAATGTCCTGAATTGATCCATAACCTTTCTGAAAACGATCCGATCCAGGGTATTCCAGTCGGCGAGCCCGGACGAAATCCAGCCCATTGCGCCTCGAGAGGCACTTGGGCTAAATTTGGGATCAATTCAACGGCCGATGCTTGCAAGGACTCAAAAGCCTCACGGTCAGGCGTTCGCTTAAAACCAACATCCTCTATGGTGGAGCCGAATACAATCCGTCCATCTAATCGAGGAATCGCATATCGACCACTGGCAAGCACGACTCGGCGTACAAATTTGGACGGACTAAAGAGTAACATTTGCCCTTTAATTGGCTTAATCGGACAGTAGGCTTTCAAAGCAGACAGCAAACCACCAGTCCATGCCCCAGCTGTAATTACAACTTTTTGAAATGAAACTGATTGATTATTAAAAATGACTTTTGGATCCTTTATCGTACCTTCGATACAGACTTCCGTCTGCTCAATCAAAGTGATAAATTTATGCTGCAAGCAGGCTTGTCGTAATGCGTAACTGAGCCGGGGAGATCTAACGCTCGCTACATAAGGCATCCATAGTGGGTTTTCACTCAAAAGAACGTGTGGTTCAAGCGCTCGCGCTCGCTCTAAGGAAATTTCCTCCACTGCCTGTGATAATCCCGCACCCCATTCAATGGCCTTCTGGCGCTCATCAGTAGCCGTCACAAGCATTCCTTGACTTGATAACTGAGGATCAATACCAGTGGATTGTTTTAATACTTTTATCAAACTTGGGAATGCCGACTGCGACCAAGTCGCAAGCGCCGTTATAGGGGGGAGGTAGCGCCATGGGTAGAGCGGAGAAATTATCCCTCCACCCGCCCAGGAGGCTTCAAGACCCGCCCGACGTTTATCTATGAGGCTGACACGCTGGCCCGATTGCGCTAATTGAAGCGCGGTCATCATTCCAATAACGCCGGCCCCAATAATTAGTATATCGGAAGAGAAACTACTCTGATAACCCATCCTAGAATTGTCGCACGACCTAACCTATTAATCAGCTTTAACTGAGTTTTTCCATTCGGCATACGATTTATATAATTCAAGTGCTTTCATAAATAGGGCTAGCATGCCACACACGTTATAAGCAAGTTTGAGCGTCAATCGATAGGGTATAAACGTAACTCCTTAGGTAGCGAAAATTGAACGAATTCGTCAACACCTTGCTCACAGCTTACTGATTCCGCACCCAATTCGCCCAAGCGAACACACACGTCCTGGACCACGCTTTCCGGAGCTGATGCACCAGCAGTTACCGCAATAGCGGTGGCTTTACTGATCCAAGAAGGATCAATTTGCTCGGGATTATCAATTAAATATGACTGAACTCCTAACCGTTCCGCTAGTTCTTTCAATCGGGTTGAGTTAGAGGAATTTGGAGAGCCCACCACGATTACTAAATCATTTTTAGCGGCCAACCGCTTTACGGCATCCTGACGATTTTGAGTTGCATAACATATATCATTTTTACGTGGCCCCTGAATTGCTGGGAATCGTTGCCTCAAGATGTGAATGATACGTGCGGTATCGTCCATTGATAGGGTGGTTTGAGTAACAAACGATACCCTTAGTGGATCTCTTATTTCGACAGCTTGTGCATCAAATTCGCTTTCAACCAGCTTCATGACACCGCCATACGACGTATCAAACTGACCCATTGTACCTTCAACTTCTGGGTGTCCTGCATGGCCAATGAGTATACATTCACGACCCTCACTGGAGAACTTAATCACCTCCATATGCACCTTAGTCACCAAAGGGCAGGTTGCATCAAAAACCTTTAAACGGCGTCTAGATGCCTCATCTTGAACAACTTTTGCCACACCATGAGCAGAAAAAACAACAATCGCATTGTCGGGCACTTCTTCTAGTTCATCAACAAACAACGCACCACGTGCTTTGAGATCATCTACTACCGTACGATTATGGACGACCTCATGCCTGACATAAATAGGGGACCCAAAGACCTCAATTGCGCGATTAACAATATCAATCGCACGATCCACTCCTGCACAAAATCCTCTTGGATTAGCAAGGGTAACCTGCATCAATGAGTCTCCACAGGACAAACAGAAATGATTTCGACTTCAAATTCTAAGTCACAGCCCGCTAAAGGATGGTTAAAGTCAACCGTCACCATAAGCTCATCAATCGCTTTGATCACGCCAGGTAAGTCAGTTTTCACTTTATCCTGAAAGTTCAAAACTAGCCCTGTCGACAACTCTACATTCGAATCAAACTGGTCTGTGCGTATTTTTTGCACATTCGACGGATTGTGCTGTCCAAAACCATCCTTAGGTTTAATACGCTCAATTTTACGCTCGCCTGATCTCATGCCATGAATCACGGATTCAAATGCTTCAGGCAGATTCCCATCACCCACAACTAAAATTGCTGGTTTTTTATCGAAAGTTGAATCTACTAACTCGCCTGTATCAGCCAGCCGTAGAGCAAAATGCAATTCAACTTTGCAATTTGGTCCGATATCGAGCATCTATATAGCATCCAATAATTAAACAACCCGCTGCTAACGTAATACTTGCATCAGCAATATTGAAGGCAGGAAAAGACCATCCAGCCCAGTGAAAATGTATAAAGTCGACGACATAACCAAATACCATCCGATCAAAGGCATTACCTAGGGCCCCAGGGATCAGCAACAAATACCCAGACTGCAGCAACTTAGATAACTGGTGATCACGGAGCATCCATAAACAGTAACCTGAAACTCCAATAGCGAGAGATAAAAACAGAATTTGCTGCCAGCCACCCGCATCTGCAAGAAAGCTAAAAGCTGCGCCCGTATTATGCAATAGCGTAAGTGCAAAAAACGGGAAAATAGCCACCGATTCTGCATACACGAGGTAGGTGGTCGCCAACAGCTTAGTGCATTGATCTATAAGAAATATCGCACCGATGACCAACGCAAAGTAAAACTTCATGCAAATGTCCGTTCTTCGCCGGGACCATTAACGTTATCTAAGCAACGCAAGCATAATGAGGGATGATCAGCTACTGAACCAATATCTAGACGGTGGTGCCAGCACCGCTCGCATTTCTCACCATTAGCCGCCGATACGATTACCAATAAGCCAGGGCAGTTAGACTCTTTTACAGCTTGGTCTGGGATCTCACTAATTGGATGCAAAGAGACCTGTGAGGTAATGGTCACAAACCTTAGTTCATCACCCAAGCTCTCTAATACAGCATGCACGCCGGCATCAGCATACAAACACACATCAGCTGACAACGAACCTTTAACGACGCCCTCATTTCGGGACACTTCAATCGCCTGATTTACTGCCTCTTTGACGGCCTGTAGAAGACGCCAATCTGCTTGAGCACGACCGATCGCTTGTGGCAGTTCAGCTTCCGTTACAGCAAATACAAAACGATGTGGTCGATCGCCCGGCATCGCCTCCCAAATTTCTTGCGCTGTAAATGACAAAATTGGTGCCATCCAACGGACCAAAGCATTCGTGATCCAATATAAGGCTGTCTGACAACTCCTCCGTGCATGGCTATCTGCTTTTAAGGTGTATTGCCGATCTTTAATTATATCGAGATAAAACCCTCCAAGGTCCTCTACGCAAAAGTGATGAATAGATTGAGTTACTTCGGAGAATTCATAGCGTTCATAATGCTCCATAATCTTTTTTGAAAGCTTTTGGGTTCTCTCCATCATCTCAGCATCTAGAGATACAAAATCATCCATCGAAACCTGATTAATTGCCGGATCAAAACCAGTCATATTCGCAAGCAAAAATCGAGAGGTATTCCGAATTCTGCGGTATGTATCCGATGTTCGACTGAGAATCTCATGACTGACAGTCATTTCTTTTGTGAAATCAGTCGATGCAATCCAAAGACGCAGAATATCAGCACCGAGTGTATTCATAATATCCTGAGGTGGAATCACGTTACCTAGCGATTTAGACATCTTCCGACCTTCTTGATCAACTGCAAAGCCATGTGTCAGTATTCTCGCGTAGGGTGCCCGGCCATTTATCGCAATCGACGTTAACAGTGATGACTGAAACCACCCACGGTGTTGATCTGATCCCTCCAAATACAAATCAGCTGGAAAGCGCAGTCCATCTCGACGACCAAGAACTGAGGCATGTGTAGTTCCTGAATCAAACCAAACGTCTAGTACATCAGTAACTTTTCTGTAATCACCTGCATCATCGCCCAAAATTTCCGATGGCTCTAAATCAAACCATGCATTTATTCCACCGCTCTGAACACGCGCAGCAATTTTTTCAAACAATGCACTTGTATTCGGATGGAGTTCACTAGTCTCTTTGTGCACGAATACAGTTATTGGAACACCCCAATTACGCTGGCGCGAGATACACCAATCCGGACGATCCTCAAGCATTGCTGCGAGACGATTCTTCCCCCAAGAAGGCGTGAATTGAACTTTGGATTCAACAGTTTCTCTAGCGTTTTCCAAAAGTCCTTGGCCCTTCATTTTTATGAACCACTGGGGAGTTGCCCGATAAATTACCGGTGTCTTATGCCGCCAACAATGTGGGTATGAATGTTCAAGTGGCGATCGATGAATTAGGCGACCCTTCTCAGCAAGATATTTAATAATGATAGGGCCTGCCTTTTCAACATGAAGTCCAGCTACCGCTTCCACTGATTCTGAAAAAGTTCCATCATCGCGCACGGGAGTGAGCAACTGTAAATCCATTGATTTGGCCGCGTTAAAGTCCTCTAGTCCATACGCTGGGGCCGAGTGAACTGCGCCGGTGCCAACTTCTAGCGTCACATGATCTCCCGTAACGACAGGCACAATTCGACTATCCCAAGGCGCCTCGCAATGGATGCCAGCGAGATGTTGTCCTGTTGTGCGACCGAGTACGTCAAAAACATCAAGCTCCTATCGTGACTGCAACTCCTCAAGTCGTCCCTCTGCAAGCACCAGAGTCCACTGTTTATTGTTTTTTTCAAACCTGATCAACGAATAAATAAGCTCTGAATTGACCGCGATAAACTGATTTGCGGGCAGTGTCCAGGGCGTTGTGGTCCAAATTGCCATAGCTGAATTGCATGCAACAGATTCTTTAACGCCAAACACATGTTCAATTTGAGTTGTATTTTTTATCGGAAAAGCTACATCGACTGTCAGCGTATGGCGATCCTGATACTCAACCTCGGCCTCTGCAAGAGCACTCTCGCAGTCCATGCACCAAAATACCGGCTTAGCTCCTTGATGGAGATGTCCGTTGTCTATGATCCGACCTAACGACCGCACGATATCGGATTCCACTTCATGATCCATTGTCAAGTATGGGTGGTCCCAATCAGCCAACAATCCCAGGCGCTGGAAATCAGATTTTTG
>CAZFNA010000098.1:0-1521 GCA_964520465.1 uncultured Pseudomonadales bacterium
ATTGCGCATCTATAGTCTCAGATCATTCGAGCAATGGCCCAACATTACTTCATGCTCCTAATCAGCATTAACCTATCTCCTTAAGCCAGAATTTCACTATTCAATAAAGGTGCATTCACGCAAATAATGGCTTAGACATCCTGATGAGATGGGATCTCCAATAAATGGATCCGGTGATCTGTCTATTAAGCTAGTTTATTCTTCAACATTGCCAAATCCCAATGATAACATCACTATAAAACTACTCAAACGATAGCTAAACATACATGGTCGATACCAAGGGCTGATGAGAATTGGAACAATAGCTACTTGTGTTATGTATCTAGATTAAGAATTTAGATTTATAAATCGCTTGTTTACGTCTGCTCGGTTATGTATTTTTTCTCCTACTGATGTAAAATCAACTCATCCAAGCTCCTTAAATGACGATCCTGAATGGTTTTTTTACAACGGCCTTTGTTCTTTAGCCAATGTTTGTAAAACTATGTCCACCAGCCTAGAAGGATGCAATATTGCAAGCGCTCGAATTATTTGATGATGCCCCTCACACGGAACATGCTGTGACGCTCTTTAATCAGGATTTTCGTCATGCGGGACAGACTGAAGAGCTAACTATATTTCAAGCCGAATATGCATTAAAGGCGCCAGAGCTTGAGTGCCTGCATTGTCTGTTAGCTGATCAGTTGGCTGGTGAAGATGATGAAACACCCTGGCTAAGCGCCCCGGTAATGGCAGCCTACGTATCTCTTGCCGAACGTGAAGACGGTGTCCCGATCAGACTTGATGACGCTATCTGCATTTTAGAGAACAGACAAAGACTCTATTTAGTGAGAATGATTCTGAGGCAGTCTCCACTAGAACCCTGGAGTGAAGACGCCGATCTCAGCGTTACCATATATCGTGCCGAATCACAGGATGGTGTGCATCAGGGTCTGTATGACCAGGTTGCCAATGAAGCACATGATGCGATGGCTGCCTGTTTATACTGGCACGGACAGATGGACATCGAAGATGATGCTATCCGAGAAAATCATCAAATTGCAGTTGAAGCACTACAAACGGTGGTTCGTGATCTCATCGAAGAGTTTAATCAACAGATGCCTGAAGGACTCGTTGCTAACCTTGAACAGGCTGGAATATTCGATGAAGGATACGAGGACCAGACCGGAGAGACCGGAGAGACCGGAGAGACCGGAGAGACCGAGGATGGCTCCTCAGATTCAGGAACCCCGATTATCCACTGAGTATAGTGATGAATCATCTGACAACAGATAGTATGAACAAATCAAACCATACACTTGCCGAATTATTTCAAAAAGATTCAACGAGGGGGCTTCGGTACGTAGCTGAAGGCGCCGGTCTTCGTCTAGATTACTCTAAGCATTGGTTAGATGATAACGTGCTTGCTGAATCATTTACTCTACTTGACGACTGCAACTTTTACGGACAGAGACAAGCCATGTTCTCAGGCTTACAAATCAATCTGACTGAGCAACGTTCTGTGTTTCACGCAGCGTTAAG
>CAZFNA010000098.1:1531-5423 GCA_964520465.1 uncultured Pseudomonadales bacterium
GACAACTGATCAATTTCAAATTGCTGGGGAATCGGTGATTCCAGAGATAATTAAAGAGCGAAATCAAGCTTATGAGTTTTCAAACAATGTTCGTAGCGGTTATGTCGTAGGCCAAACTGGAAAAGCATTTACTGATGTTGTTAACATTGGGATTGGTGGTTCTAACCTAGGTCCGCTATTGGTTACAGAGAGCTTAAAAGCGTATCATGATGGCCCTCGTGCGCACTATGTGTCAAATGTTGATGGTGCAGATCTCCAGGATGTCCTGAGATACTTGAACCCAGAAACATCCCTGATTCTAGTAGCTTCGAAAACATTTACGACACAAGAGACTATGCATAACGCATCAAAGGCTAAGAAATGGATTTGCGATGCACTAGGTCCGGGTGCCATCGCTTTGCACTTTGCTGCGTTATCCGTTAACGAGCAGGCTGTAACTGCATTTGGCATTTCTGATGAAAGAATGTTCAGATTTTGGGACTGGGTTGGTGGGAGATACTCTGTATGGTCATCAATAGGGCTGTCTGCAATGATTGCGCTTGGACCGAATACCTTTAGCAGATTTTTAAGTGGTGCTCATGCCATGGATTGTCATTTTAGAGACGCCCCGCCTGCAACAAATATTCCAATAATGATGGCCTTAATTGGTGTGCGGTATCGCAATGAATTTGGTTTAGATACGCATGCTGTTATACCTTATGAGCAGCGGCTTCAAAATTTTCCCGCATATATCCAACAATTGGAAATGGAATCTAACGGAAAAAGAGTCGACCGCAACGGTTTGTCAGTGACATACGGCACATGCCCAGTGATTTGGGGCGCGCCCGGGACAACTAGTCAGCACGCGTTTTTTCAGTTGTTACACCAAGGGACCTCAATTTGTCCCATCGACTTTATAGTTACAGCAAAGCCTGTTGATACGGATCAAGAATCGCACCACTTATTAGTGGCTAATTGCTTAGCTCAGGCTGAGTCTTTAGCGTTTGGAAAGCCTGAATCAGAAGTATGTGCTGAGTTAATTGCCAATGGAATGGATGAGATAGAAGCAACAAAACTTGCTCCACATAGGACTTTCCCTGGTAATCGGCCCAGTTCGATGCTTGGTATGCATGCATTAACTCCTGAAAGCTTGGGGGCGCTTATCGCAGCCTATGAGCACAAAGTATTCACTCAGGGAGTCTTGTGGAATATCAACTCATTTGACCAATGGGGTGTTGAGCTAGGAAAAACTCAATGTGCTTTACTAACATCCTCTTTGGAATCCGGCGACACCTCTGGATTTTCATCATCAACTCAAGAGACAGTAAAATGGCTGCTAGCCCCCAAGAACTAAGGCCTGATGAGGTCAGTCGAGTGATTGAAATGGCCTGGGAAGATCGCACACCATTCGAAGCAATCACTTCAATATTTGGTCTTACTGAATCGCAGGTAATTGAGTTGATGCGTCACGAAATGACGCTGTCGAGCTTTAAGATGTGGCGTAAGCGCGTATCTGGTCGCAAAACTAAGCACGTACAGAAGCGGGGCTTTATCTTTGGCCGTCATGTCTGTCCTACCCAGCGTAATCGATAGGTTAAAAAGTTATAAGCATCTAAGAACTTAGTCTTTTGACATATAAAAATTTTTCACTAACATTCCATTAAATATTTGGGAGATTAAATCGATGAATTCATGGATAAAAGTTTTGGTTGCTAGCTTTGGGTTTACAAGCTTCGCAGTTCATGCCATCACACTCAACCCCCTGATTGATAGCTTTGAACTCGTAGAATTAGTCGATGCGAGTCAGGTCAAAGTGCTTGAGGTCCGAGGCAATGAAAAGTCATACGCAAAACAGCACATTCCTGGCTCGATTCACATGTCTTATAGCGAGTTTCGCGGCCCTAACACTAATCCCGGAAAGTTACCTAAAATGAAATTGCTCGCCCAATCTCTTGGTAGTAGAGGCTTGTCTCCAAGTGATGCGGTAGTGATTGTTCATGATGGGGTTACCACAACCGACTTTGGATCGGCTGCGAGGGTATATTGGACATTGAAAAGTTTTGGTTTTAAAAATCTTGCCATCTTAAATGGTGGGTTTAGATCCTATCAAAAAAATGGTTTTAGATTAACTTCGGAGATCACAAAAGTGACGCCAAAAGTTGCAAAGCTAGCGTTTAACGACAAGTGGTATGCAGATACCGATGAAGTAAAAAAGCAAGTTTTAGGGTCGGAGAATGCGCGTTTATTAGATGCACGCGCCGATGATTTTTTTGCTGGAAAGGCATGGCATGATGCTGCAGCTCGACCAGGTATCCTGCCAGGCGCAGACCAATTTTCGTTTGAAGAATTTTTTGATAAAAAATCTCCGCTGTTAATGGGCTCAGATGAGGTGACACAGATCGTTCGATCCAATAACTTGGATCAGCCCGGCACTATTTCATACTGTAACACTGGGCATTGGGCCGCAACTAATTGGTTTGTTCTGAGCGAAATTGCCAATGTGGACGACGTGAAGCTATACGCCGAATCGATGGTTGAATGGTCTGCTGATAATAATCCAATGGAGAATGTTCCAACGGCTGTTCAGTTCGCAATCCTAAAAACCAAAAAATGGTTCGGTAATCTGGTTAATTAACGCTTGATTTACCGGATAGTATTTGTCACCTGTATTTTATTAACCCTCGCTGTTGCAGCTGGCGTTCGTTTTTCTTTATTGCTTGGAATCGGGCTACTAATTGGCTACAGTCTTGAAAGATCCGGGTTCGGCTTTGCTGGACCGTGGAGACGATTAATCCTTGAGCGAAACGGGCAGGGTGTGATGGCACAACTCTTGGCCATCGGGTTGACTGCGATTATTATCCAACCACTTATTGCCTATGCTCCCGGATCATTTATTGGAGCGATCGGACCCATATCGGTTTCCATGATTATAGCAGCATGTGTATTTGGTTTTTGTATGCAAATCATTTTAGGATGTGGTTCGGGTACGCTTATAAATGCAGGATCAGGGAATCTAATCGCTATTATTGCGTTGCCACTATTTTGCTTAGGGAGCTTTCTCGGAACCCTGTTGATTCCGTTAGCTGTCAAATCAACACCGCATGTGACCATCAGCTTGACTAAAATACTAGGTGTTGAAGGTAGCGTAGTTGGGACAGTGATAGGTCTTGTTTGCGTGGGATTTATAGTTTCCAAACTGACTCAAGGCACGCTCTGGAATAAAAGACTTATTTTTGCAGCCATTGCACTGGCCGCACTTGCTGTAGCTCACGTCTTAGTAGCGGGTCAGCCATGGGGCGTTGTTTATGGACTGGGGCTCTGGGTTGCCAAGGCAGCACAAGGATTGGGTTGGAGTCCAGGGACGGCAGAATTTTGGATTAATCCTGTTAACTCTTCAGTATTACAATCACCCATCCTTACAGATACAACATCTCTTACCAATCTCGGATTAATTGTTGGTGCAGCAATAGCCGCATGGCGAGATGCTGGACAGAAGCCTCTAGTGGAATCACTCGAATTGTGGATTTACGGGGTCGTAATAGTTGCCAGCATACTTCTTGGAATATCCTCAAGACTTGCTTTTGGATGCAATGTGGGCGCCTTATTCAGTGGCATTGCGTCGGGTTCTGTTCATGGATGGGTGTGGCTCATTGCTGGTTTTTGTGGAAGCATCGCCGGTGTCAGAGTACGAGATAGGTTGTGGCAGAAAGCCAGTGCAGGCCAAGCATGAGCCGCCGCAGTGGAATTTCAGCAATTTTAATTGCACTCAGCGCCATTATCTTCGTCGAATGGTCTACGGGAGTCCGGCCTGATCCTTATCGCGCGCCTGACCCAATGGCATTCGGCTCAGACTTAGGGGCATCTGGTGCAATTTGTTCATTTGTTCCAGGAGTCAAGAGTGACTAAAGCCTCC
>CAZFNA010000099.1:0-5420 GCA_964520465.1 uncultured Pseudomonadales bacterium
GTAAGTGAAGAGGATACGCTGTTAGCACCTCTTTTAGAATGCATCACTTCCTCTACGGCCAGCCGCAGATTTTTTACTGACGTTCAGACCTGTTTTTCATACCTGATTTATTCATCATTTTTTATAGAAAATACCACGTACCGGGAACGGTAGCATAGCCCATTTAATAGACTTGCTCTCTCTTTCCTGATGATCGCATCGTAGATTCCTTTTTATTTGAGGGCTTTGTTCTCCTTTGTCTTGCTTGAGAACGATTCCACCGGTAGCGTTCGAGACTCCTAACACATCGAAAGAGGCCTTCCTTGACGCTTGGATCCAAAGAAGCCTTTGAGCGGCTTCCGCTAAAAACTTATACGGAGAAGGCATATCTCGATTATTCGATGTATGTCATTCTAGATCGGGCCTTGCCCCATCTATGCGATGGACTTAAGCCTGTGCAGCGCCGAATTATTTATGCTATGAGTGAGCTGGGGTTGTCGGCTCAATCCAAGCATAAGAAATCAGCTCGAACAGTTGGCGACGTGCTAGGTAAATTTCACCCGCATGGTGATTCTGCTTGTTATGAAGCTATGGTGCTCTTGGCCCAGCCTTTTGCAACTCGTTATCCGCTTGTTGATGGCCAAGGTAACTGGGGAAGCCCAGATGATCCGAAAAGTTTTGCTGCGATGCGATATACGGAAGCTCGACTGACCGCGATTGCAAAAGTTCTTCTAAATGAGCTAGGTCAGGGTACTGTAGATTGGCAGCCCAATTTTGATGGAACTCTTAAAGAGCCGAAGCTATTACCGGCGCGAGTGCCGACGATTCTTTTGAATGGAACAACTGGGATTGCTGTCGGTATGGCGACAGACATTCCGCCTCACAACCTCAGGGAAATTATAAATGCCGCAGTTCATTTGTTAGATCGGCCTGATGCAGCGCTGCCTGAGTTGATGCGCTTTGTTAAAGGGCCTGATTATCCTACTCCGGCCGAGATCATTTCGTCGCCAGCGGATCTAGCTAAGGTTTATGAAACCGGTACAGGTTCTATTCGAATGCGGGCGATCTTCAGCTTGGAGGACACCGATGTCGTGATAAATGCCTTGCCACATCAGTCTTCGCCGGCGCGTATTCTTGAGCAAATCGCCGCTCAGATGCAGGCAAAGAAATTGCCCATGATTATCGATCTGAGGGACGAGTCTGACCATGAAAGTCCAATCCGGCTTGTACTAACTCTGCGATCAAATCGTGTGAATGCTAGTGATATAATGACGCATCTGTTTGCAACTACTGACCTGGAAAAAACATATCGCGTGAATCTCAATATGATAGGAGTTGACGGTCGCCCGCGCGTGAAGCCACTCAAGGTAATATTAACTGAATGGCTTGACTGGCGGAGGGAGACGATTAAGAGGCGAATCACGCATCGCCTTAATCAGGTAACGGATCGGCTAAATATTCTTCAAGGCTATCTAGTTGCCTTTCTCAATATTGATGAGGTCATCCAGATCGTCCGCGACGATGATGATCCTAAACCTGTCTTGATAGTTAGGTTTGGGCTGAGCGACATCCAAGCCGACGCGGTATTAGACCTGCGTTTGCGCCAGTTAGCCAAGCTTGAGGAAGTAAAGATTCAAGCAGAACAAAATAAATTAGACGATGAACGAAAGTCTTTGGAAGAAATTTTAGCGTCGCGAACAACTATGACTGGGCTTATGCGTGAAGAATTAATGCAAGATGCAGACTTATTCGGTGATGAGCGTCGATCTCCAATAGTTGAGCGCCAGGAAGCTCGAGCGATTCGTGAAGATCAGTTGGTTCCATCTGAAGCTGTGACAATAGTGTTAAGTGAAAATGGATGGATACGCGCCGCTAAGGGATATGATGCTGATCCGGTATCATTGGCCTATAAATCTGGCGATCGCTTCCTGACGTCGGTTCAGGGCCGATCAAATCAACCCCTAGTAGCCTTTGATGATTGCGGTCGAGCATATTCAATACAAACTCATAGCTTGCCTTCAGCGCGAAGTCAGGGCGAACCTTTATCTGGCCGTATAGATTTGGCTAATGGTGCAACAATTACGCAGTTGGCTTTAGCGGATGAGTCAGCCCGCTGGATTTTAGCCACTGATCATGGCTATGGATTTATATGTCGTCATGGCCATCTTTTGGGCCGCAATAAAGCTGGTAAATCAGTTGTGAATTTAGGCGACGCCCATTTACTTCCACCCACTTTAATAGGTGACATTAAGTTATCTAGGATCGCTGTGGCTGTTTCGACTGGACATCTTTTAATCTTTGAAGCGAGTGAGCTTGCAGAATTAGCCCGAGGAAAGGGTAATAAACTTGTTCAGATATCGTCCGCGCAGATAAAAGAAGGACATCGCGTTACTGCCATTGCCGTAATCCCGCCCCTGAGATCGTTGAGAGTAAAGGCTGGAAGACGTCATGTGACATTGTCAGCAGTTGATCTTGATGATTTTGTAGCAGAGAGGGCTCGACGAGGAAAGTTACTGCCTAGAGGTTTCCAGCGTGTGGACCGACTTGAGGCTGAATCTTGAGGTTGCTGTGGTTTGTTAGTAAACCATCGCATAAAGATGGTTTAGACGAGGCTCTGCTAACATTAAATTTGAGCGATGCGCCCAGATTTCTCCGAGCCCCTGAAGATATGATTGTGCCACCATCTTGCGCGTGTATTGAGATGGAGGTAGATGTGACGGACCAAAGCGTCTTAGCGATGCAAGCGGCCCGAGTGAGAACTGATTACTTGTATTTCAGTTCCTACAGGCCACGGCTAGCTCTTTTTGATATGGATTCCACTCTAATTCAGCAGGAAGTCATTGATCAGTTAGCCGCATCTTTTGGCTTGGGGAATCAGGTGGCAGAAATTACTGAGTGCGCTATGCGTGGCGAGATGAATTTCGCTGAGAGCTTTACTAAGCGTCTAGAATTATTGCGAGGCTTCGAAGAGACTGCATTGGCTTCAGTTTATAAAGATTTGACTCTGACGGCAGGTGCTGATGTTTTAACATCAAATTTGTCAGCGGCTGGTGTTCGAACGGGAATAGTATCAGGTGGCTTTTCTTATTTTGCTGATCGGATTGGTGAAAAATTAGGAATGGATTTTGTGGTCTCAAATACCCTTGATTGCATCAATGGACGAGTAACAGGCAAGGCTTTGGCACCAGTCATTGATGGCTTAAAAAAGCTTGAGACATTGAAGTGTGAAGCATCAAAACTTGCCACTCCTTTGAGTAATACCATGGCCGTTGGTGATGGGGCTAACGACGTTCAAATGTTAACTGCTTCCGGCATAGGTGTTGCTTATCATGCCAAAGCTTTAGTCCGCAAAGAGGCAGATCACTGTCTCAATGTACATGATCTTAGTGCACTGTCCTACGTGGTCAAATTTTGATTGTCAGATGCGTCTTTGGCCAAGTGTTGGTAAGCTCGATTACTGTTTGTTTTTCTCAGGATGAATTGTGATTCGACCTAGCTGGATATTACCTGATGGGATGGAGGAATGTCTCCCCAACGAGGCGTGGGCGATCGAAGATGGTCGTCGTCGCTCTCTAGACCTCTTTCGTGCGAATCAATATGGTCTCATAATGCCGCCCATGGTGGAGTATCTAGATAGTTTGACTAGTGGTGTGGGCCAGGATCTATCCGATCAGATAATGGTACTTACTGACAGGGTATCCGGTCGTTTGATGGGAATTCGGCCGGATATGACCCCGCAAGCTGCACGTATTGACGCCCATGCTTTAAACGAAACTGGCACAACCCGTTTATGCTACTGCGGTAGTGTGCTTAGAGCTGTTGTAACCAGGGGCGATGAAAGTCGGTCCCCATTGCAGTTGGGCGCCGAAATTTTTGGTTGTGAGGACATATCGGCCGATATCGAAGTAATGCAGTTAGCCATTAATACTGTCCGACTGTTTACGGATGAGCCACTTTTAATCGATTTCGGCCATGCGGGCCCATTAAAGTCAGTATTAGCAGGGCAGACAGAAGCATTTCAAACTAGTGCTTTAGATGCACTTGCGCGCAAAGATCTTGATGCCTTGAGCATCGTTGAGTCAGTCATCCCCGCCCTATCATTATTTAAAGAAGCATATGGAGATTTAGATACGGTAATCCGACCACGGGCATGCGATCCTATTTTTTCCAAAGCCTGTGATGACATCATGTCTGTTAAGTCTGCACTTTCAGGCGATCAGGTCAGTTGGTATTGTGATCTGGGCGAAACGCATGGTTTTCAGTATCATACAGGCTTAGTTTTCGGTATTTACTCATTACAGCGAGATCAGTTGTTGGTTCGAGGTGGTCGTTACGATTATGTCGGAGAGTCTTTTGGCAGGTCGCGAGCAGCAACGGGATTCAGTACCGATTTAAAAATATTGGTTCGCTTGGCGAACTGAGTTGGGTTATCAAAAAATGCATCAGAGCTTAGTAATCCTCGGGAGCCAATGGGGCGATGAGGGAAAAGGTAAAATCGTAGATTTATTGACCGAGAAATTTGATTATGTCATCCGCTACCAGGGTGGACATAATGCTGGACATACACTTGTAGTTGATGGTGCGAAAACAGCTTTGCACTTGATCCCGTCCGGCATTTTGAGAACTCATGTGCAATGCGTGATTGGTAACGGTGTGGTGTTGTCACCCGAAGCACTGGTGAAAGAAATTAAGATGCTCGAAAGTCGAGGTCACTCTGTTGTAAATCGACTACACGTCTCTGCTAACTGTCCCCTGATCATGAGAGTCCATGTAGCGCTTGATAAAGCACGTGAAGCTGCGAGGGGTGATGCAAAGATTGGCACTACAGGTCGAGGAATTGGGCCAGCCTATGAAGATAAAGTATCGCGCCGTGGTCTGCGTGTTGCAGATGCCATGGATCCGCTAAGCTTTGCAGACAAAGTGCGCGATTTGATGAAATATCATAACGCTATTTTAAAGCATATTTATCAAGTTGACCCAGTCGATGTTGAGTCGATGATTTTAGAGACACTTGACGCGGTGGAATATTTTAAATCTGCAGTTTGCGATACCGTTAATTTAATTCATCGTGCTCGCCATAATGGAAAAAAGATGTTGTTCGAAGGGGCCCAAGGAAGTCTTTTAGATATCGATCATGGTACTTACCCCTTTGTGACTAGTTGTAATACGACAGCTGGTGGTGTTGCCACTGGATCTGGCCTTGGGCCGCGATATATTGATGCCATTCTTGGAATCACAAAGGCGTATGCAACGCGAGTTGGCTCAGGTCCAATGCCGACTGAGCTTTTTGACAGCATAGGTGAGCACTTAGCTGTAAAAGGTCAGGAAGTAGGGACAACTACGGGCCGTGGTAGACGATGTGGTTGGTTTGACGCGGTTGCTGTGCGTCATGCCATCGAAGTGAACTCCATTAGTGGTATTTGTTTAACCAAACTTGACGT
>CAZFNA010000100.1:0-5099 GCA_964520465.1 uncultured Pseudomonadales bacterium
AATAACACGTTCAACCGCCTCTTTTAAATGGGGATTTTTGTACATTTCATCTCTGAGTCTAGAGCGGTTAAGAACACCTGATTCAAAAAACTGACTACCTATTATTCTTTCTAGTTCTTGTTTGCCTAGGGAACCGTTTGCAATTACAGCACGAGCAAGCTCATCTGTATCGAGCGTCTCTATTCCTAGATTTTTAAATTTTGTTAAAGCAGTTGATTTCCCGCTTGCAATACCGCCTGTCAGTCCATATACAGGTTTTTTCAAATCATTCCTCTCTTACCACAGTATGAATCTTTAGATTAGCCCGCTAAAAGTCGTGATTGCAATGTCGCCAAGTCCATTTTAGGTCACTCCACCTGAAGCGTCTATGGATAAAAATATTACAACAAAAATTCGGACTATATTTTGAGATAGTAGATTTAAGAGCTGCTGATCGATCGAGAAGAAGGTTACAAATGCAGACGCATCACCTGACTTGTAAATTTGGCTGTGCTCCCCAAATATCCTTTATGAATAAATTTACCATTTTGTATAATGATCAGTGCCCTGTTTGCACATTCGAAATTAACCATTATCGGAAATTATGCGCCAAGAATAAAATTGATTTAGGCTTTGAAAAAATTTCTGAACAAGGGCCTATGCTGACGATTAGTGACTTATCGGTGCAAGAGGCTAAGAGGCGTCTTCATGTAAAAACTGAGTCGGGTGAGCTAAAAGCTGGGGTGGATGCATTTTTGGCGCTTTGGAATCGAATGCCTGGGTATCGAATTCTTGGGAAGGTTGTAGCGTTACCAGGAATCTACAGGGTGTCCAATTGGATTTACGACAGAGCACTAGCGCCGTTATTGTTTTGGTGGGATACAAAGCGGAATTAATCCTCTAGACATTAAGACTTTCGAGCTGAAGCTGTCACCTAAAGCAAAAATCTTTAGTGCTATTTTTTCTTTAATTAGGGATTTTCTAATCAATCAGTCGATACCTAATAATGATGCATGCCTCACTGAGTCTATTTTGAAAAATTCCGATAAAGCCAACTATCGGGTTAATGTCATGCATTACAAGATATAATTGTACTGTATTATGCTAGCTCAAATTTAGCGACTAGCTTGTCTTACTGAGATAGAGCCAATAATTTCACCGTTCGCTGTTCGAATACTTGGTTGACTGATGGATTTTGGTAGCCGATTGACGATTTTATTTTCATTGAGAGCTCGCAGTAATTCAATAATGAGGGCCTCTTGTCCACGAAGTGTGCCATCTTCACACTTGAGGGCAAATCCGATGCCGCGATCAGCGATTGCCCCGAGGTAGACCCCCTCCGCTCCCATTTTGACTTGTAAACGACCTTGTCCAGCTTCCAGTAACAGTGTGTCGAGTCGCTCTGAACCAGCTACCATAAATGGAGATTCGGCTTGCGCAATGCGCAAACGTGAAGCCGCTTTATTGACCGTATTAGTGAACTGACTTGCACCAAGCCTAGCAAATCCTAGCGCCAATACATTTAATGGAAGTATGTAGGTGGGAACAGAGCAGCCATCGGTTGCAAAGTCCAACTGATTAGCATCAACCCCAAAAATTGTGGTCATATGCTGACGAATCAAGGATTGAAGCGGATGATCATAGTGAGTGTAGCCCTTTGTAGGAAAACCCCTATGGATACAAACGGAAAGCATACCCACGTGTTTACCAGAGCAGCAGTGGTGCAGTTGCGTGGCTTTTTTATGATCGTGGCTTAATTGCAAACGCACGGATTCTGTAAAAGGCAGCGTTATGCCACATTCTAAATTTTCGATGCTAAGGTTCAAAAGGTTTAGCCACGACTGCACTAGGTCAATGTGCATTGGTTCACCGTTGTGAGAAGCGCAAGCGATTGCTAAATGATCATCAGATAATGCAAGGGCATCAGCGGCTCCGCTGAGAACTAGTTCGAGTCCCTGAATCCACTTGGCTGAAGATCTTGGGAACGTCTCTCTGGCCGCATCGCCAAACGATAATACAACATCACCGTTTATGTCTAAAACCACGCCGTGACCAACATGAGTGCTCTCGACTCGATGCCCACGACTAATTTCAACGATCCAAGGATCCATTTATGTCTCCGTTATTTCTGAATTTGAAAAACGATATCTTTGTGTGGTTAACGCAAGCGGCTTTGTCTGCCGAAACTTGGGCGCAAGAACTCCATTTGGTCAGACCGAATTCGATGAGAATTGATTAAAGCTAAGTACTCTGCGTGATTAGGCGTATAAGGCAGGGCTAAAAGTTCAAAATTGGTATCACTCAGTAATTTATTACCTTTGAGTTGGTTGCACCGTCTGCAGGCGGAAACTACGTTATTCCAAATATCTTCTCCACCTTTTGACATTGGAATTACGTGGTCTCTTGTCAATTTACATTCTTCGAAGTACTTGCCACAGTATAGGCAGAGGTGTTGATCGCGTCGAAAAAGAGATGTATTAATCAGGTTAGGGACTCGGCTTGCAAGGTTAAAAACCCGACCTTCGCAAGCCATGATCGAATTTAAGATCAATATCGATCGGATTCCAGTTTTCCTCGATCGACCTCCGTGAACTGTCATACATGCAGAACCCAGCGTCCAAGACACCATTCCACGCGCTTGAAGTGTTGCGGCATTCTCCCAATTCAGCCATTCAACTGGGGAACCGGAAATATTTAAACGTAATATTTTTCCCTGCATAAGTCCTCCTCGGCAGAAACCTACATGTTTTTTTTAACAATTCAACCTTGGATGAGACATCTACAATCAAAGAATTTGCAACAGACTTTCCAAGCAGGGTTATATTTAATTATCGATTTCTAGTCTTGTGAAGGTTTATTGCCATCGTCGAGGGTCCAAATAGTCTCAGGAATGTAATTCGGTGAGATGGTCATGGCATACCTAGGGGGCGTCCGCCGTCAAGTGGAAGAACCGTCCCTGTTGTGTATTGGTTTTCTTGTAGGTAACAAATACTTTCAATAGCGACTTGAAACCCAGGCACACGTTTCAAAGGACTTTTGGCGATAGCTATTTTGCGGTATTCCAGATCATCGTCATCTCTAAATTCCAGTAATGCAGGACATAGCGCGTTTACTCTAATCCCAGGCGCATACTTCTTAGCTTGGCTTTTTGTTAAGTTTAGCATGGCACTTTTAGATGCTGCGTAGGCCATATGACGGTCGCTACCTCGGTTAGCCACATGATCTGAAATATTTACAACGGATGGGTTTTCAGATTTCAAGAGAGCTGGTCGCATTAGATCGCTTAAGATCATAGGAGCTCCTACATGAATGCGCATCATCAGAGCGAGACTATGGAGATCACTAAATACGCCTGGATCTTTCAACCAGCTCGATGCATTGTGAACTATAGATTTGAGTTTCGGGCATATGTCAACAAGCTGTCGGCCTAGGTGGTAGATACCCTCATCGGTACTAAAGTCAGCGCAAATACAGGTTGCTCCTAATGCTTGCAATTGATCAACTTCTGGGCGAGGAGTACGGTACGTGATGATAACAGGCTGATCATTATTTAAATAATAACGAGCGAGTGCATGGCCTAAGCGCGTCCCGCCCCCAGTAACTAATATGGGATCTTTCATGCCCTAAAATTCTCCAGTCGAACTGGATCCTTTAGCTGAAAGAATGCGTGCGACAGTTGCAAGGGAGAGGGCCAGTAATTTCGATCTCGTTTCCAGCAAGACTCCGCCTCCTTACATAAAATATGGAAGGCTTGATTAAAAGTACTGTGAGGGTCCATTGGATCCCCTGAAAGCTCTGTTTTTAGGTCTAGTTCGTTCTTTCGCCGCTTGAACCAGCCAAGTAAAATTTCATATTCACCAGCATGTAAAGAATGATTTTCAGGCTCAATCAGTATGCTGTACATCATAAGGCTTTTAGCTTTGATCCGATAGGGACTCGAACCACCGAATCGGTCATCCAACTATCAATGTAAGCACCTCCAGTCTGCTTTGATAGGGACCATAAAAAACCAGCTGCTTCTCCGTTAGCTGCAAAAATAATCAATGGTATAGATACGGCGTCACCAAAAAAATCAGGCTCTCCGATAACTCGACTTGTATGGTTTATTAATGGCGCATAGTCCGGTTGTTGGATCATGGTTTTGAAGCGCCAAAATGGCCCGGTTACCGCTCTATTTGAGGGGCTTGCAAATTGAAAGGCACGCTCAATTCCAGAGTCAGGGCGGGGCGAATCGTTATTAGCCATGGCTTCAGCCACAATTTCGACTACATTTTCTGGAGTGAGTTCAGGGGATGGGGGGCGATCAGAGCCCCACGCGGCGGAAGCGAAGGCTAGATAAAAGCAAAAAATCAAGTGCATAAAAATCCTCTACTCTAAGACATGGGGACTAGTTGCGAAGAGACAAGACTCCGCTAGGCGTAATTGCGAAGCACTCAGCTTCACAGGATCGTAATCGAGGACCGCCAGAAAATTCAGTAAAAGCAGGTAAAAGTAATTGGCGCTCCTGAACGATTGCAAAACACGGGAATACTAACCGGTCAGTTTTAGATTTTAGCTCCACTTGCGGGTGTATATGACCAGATATTCTCAATTGGGAGCCATCATCAGGATGGTGTGAGAGTTCGATATCATTCCATATAGTTGGTTCAGGATAAATTTGAAATCCAAGTTCGCGTGCAAAGCATCCGCCTGATCGATCATGATTCCCGAGGATGACGTTGAGCTTACAGGTAACGGAGGACCAGCGACTATTCCACTCTGCAAGTTGTTGGTTGGTGATTGATTTAGGATAATGAAATCCAAATTGTATATTATTTTTTATAAACATATTGATCAATTTCTTTTTATCACTGATCAAAACAACGTACTGATGATAAACTGATCCATTTGAATAATTTAATTTAGTAATTTTTTTGTTTGATATATTTTCGTTATAATAATTAGCAATGTTTCTTCTTTTTTTATTATATTGATCAAGCAACTTAATTTTTTCAATTAATATAGAAGCCTGAATTGTGTCTAATCTGCTATTAAATCCAACCTGAGTATGAGAAAATTTTACAGTTGAGCCTAGATTACTAAAATTTTTTAATTTTTTATAAAATTTAAAATTATTTGTA
>CAZFNA010000101.1:0-4699 GCA_964520465.1 uncultured Pseudomonadales bacterium
ACCGATAAGCGTTGCAAGCTTAACCGCTGACATGCCTTGCGAATTGCGTAGGCTCCTATAGTGGTGCCTTTGCTCTAAATGAGCCAATTCATGAGCAAGAACAGCCATGATTTCGGACTCAGAGTCCAAATCAATATAGACTCCACGGTTAACACCAACAATACCGCCAGGTGCTGCAAAGGCATTGAAATCTTGACCATTCAAACACAGCGCAGTCATTGGCATAGAACCAAGAGAATATTGATTTTTGAGGCGCATAATCAGTGTTTCTAACAGGTCAATGCAAAACGGATCTACTCGCTCACCAAGGCGTCCACGCACTAACTTAAGCCACGCTTGCCCAAAGATTATTTCCCCTTCTCGGGTGGCCAGTTTATCCGCCGAAACTGCGGATAATTCAGAGGACCAGGTGAATAAAACTAAAACGCCGATGGCTACCAGTTTTCGCATGTTTGAACCTATTGCGGATATACTAAACGTCTCCCAAAGGATAACTTATGCACATACTCGACTGTACAGACTTAAAATGTCCCTTGCCCTTGCTAAAACTAAAAGTAGCTTTAGCTTCGTTACCCAAGGGTGAATTAATTCGCTTGACAACAACTGACCCGGTTTCATTGAGGGACATCTCGGCGTTCTGCGAGCACATGGGGCTTCATCTGGCAACTCATGTAATAGGCAATACTCATGAGTTTGTCATCCATGAAAAAAGTACATCAAACACTTGACCTGAGGCACTCCAAAACGGCCTCTGCGTGACCTGGAACTGCTACTTTTCGCCACTCAGCCTGAACTATGCCATGTGGATTAACCAAAAAAGTAGAGCGCTCGACACCACGAACTTGCTTGCCATACATGTTCTTCATTTTTAGAACATCAAACACCGTACATAAAATTTCCTCAGGATCAGAAATTAGTTCAAATGGCATTGCATATTTCTCCTTAAAACTTTCATGACTTTTTAAAGAGTCTCTAGATACGCCGAAAATCTGGCAATTAAATGACTGGAACTTAGGGTATAGAGTTGTAAAATCCTGACTTTCTGTAGTGCATCCTGGGGTACTATCCTTCGGGTAGAAATAGATTACGGTGAATTGACCATTGAGTGATTCAATTGAGATCCGATCATTGCTTGTAGTCAATAGTTCGCCAAATGGAGGAACTGGGGCGTTTAGTTCGATAGTCATAAAAACTCCTTATCTTAAAAAAAGCATGTTTGACGTTTTTTTTCTAGTTTGCAACCTTGCCGTCCTATTCGGTGGGTCTGTAATATAGTCAGCTCAACCACTATAAAGGTCTTCCGCTATGATTCGAGGCAGCATCGTCGCCCTAGTTACTCCCTTTAGTATTTCTGGAGCGGTGGATTATGAAGCACTGAAGCGACTGGTAGAATTTCATATTTCAGAGGGAACCAATGCCATTGTTGCTGTAGGTACGACTGGAGAGTCAGCAACACTGACCCATGCAGAGGATTTTGAGGTAATCAAAACCACAGTTGACTGCGTTCGTGGTCGTATCCCTGTCATCGCCGGCGCTGGCTCAAATTCAACTACTGAAGCATGCTTTTTGACTGAAGCGGCCGCTAGGGCGGGTGCTGATGCGATTCTTTCAGTTGCTCCATATTATAACAAGCCACCTCAGAGTGGACTACTGGCTCACTTTGAGGCAGTGGCAGCAAGTACTAATCTACCTGTTGTTTTATATAATGTGCCCGGACGGACCGTGACAGATATTGCAGATGATACGACGCTTAAATTGGCTAAAATCCCAAACATCATTGGAATTAAAGACGCTACAGGCGATCTGGATCGAGCCCAATATCTTCTAGCCAATCGTCCCAAAGGATTTGCTGTTTACTCAGGAGATGATCCTACTGCAATGGAACTATGCCTACTAGGTGGGGATGGAGATATTTCAGTGACTGCTAATGTTGCTCCGAGACTGATGTCACAAATGATTCAACACGCACTAGCCGGGGAACGCGATAAGGCCGTATTTCTGAACCAGCGATTAATTGGGCTGCATACCAATTTATTTATAGAGCCGAATCCGATTCCAACAAAATGGGCGCTAGCTAAGATGGGATTGATGCGATCTGATTGCAGATTACCCCTAGTCCCACTGACGGAATTAGCGGAATCCACTGTCAGAGATGCATGCGTTTCAGCAGGCATTAATTTGTGAGAAAAATCTTATTAATTACTGGCATGATCTTATTGATGGGTTGTTCAGGGTCCGATCAGCAAGCTGCTATTCGAGATAGGCAGTTGGACTACCAAGCGGCTTACGTTGAACCAAAATTAAAAATACCGACTGTACTATCAGATGATTTAGTAAATGAGTCACTTCGAATTCCTGGCGTTGATGAAACAACTGCGGGGTTATATGGCGGATCATTTGAGGCGCCGCGTTCCGAGGCAGCGTTGCGCGCATTAACTTTACCAACGATACGACGCTATCGAACAGGTGATCTACAGTGGTTGTCGATACCAGATGAACCTTCAACAGTATTGCCGGAGCTTGAACGTTTTATAAGAGATAATAAGATTAAAGTAGTGTCTAGCAAACAGATGAGCGGGGTTCAAATTCTTGATTCATCTGTGTTTCGGGGCGCCGAGACAAACTCTGGAAGTCGAGTCATTCGACACTTCCTACCTGAACTAGGCGACGTGAGCCTGAGGTTTTTCCTGCGGTCAGGGCTTCGTATTGATACCAGTGAGATCCGGCTTGAGCCAGTCAATGGGGCATTTGATCAGGAACTAACCGGACGTATTCTGGACGAATTTAAGTACCATCTCCAACGGCGTAGTGGTCAGGGGAGTACCGTGTCTCGCGCTCTTTCGATGATTGAGCTTACAAGTCGGATGGAATATCGTCGCATGATGGGTATTGACGAACTTATAATCGATGCGGAAGTGAATCGCGTTTATGGAGTAGCCATTGATGCAGTGCGCGACCTGGGTGCAGTGGTCGATGGGGGTGATTTAGAACAAGGACTTATTATTATCCGCTACGTCCAGAAGGAGACCGCAAGACGACTGGCCTCGATGAGTAAAGTAAACAGGGCTATCGCGACAGCAATCGAAGCACCGGCTGGTTCGTATCAGATACAGATACGGTCATCCGCTGAAGGAACAACTGTTAAAGTCATTCCAACTGAAGCTCCGGCTTCGATTGGTGGGGCGAACGAGATAATTCGTGAATTTAGAGAGCGGCTCTACTAGTGAGGTTTGCATCAATAGGCAGCGGTAGTCGTGGAAATGGATCAGTCGTCGCCTCGGAATCAACCATCATCCTTATCGATTGTGGGTTCAGCTATAAAGAGACAGTGATGCGCTTGAGGCGACTAGGGATCGAGCCTAACAACCTGTCGGGCATTGTCGTAACCCATGAGCATACTGACCATATCAGTGGGGTAGACGTTTTATCTTGCAAGCATAATATCCCTGTTTACGCCTCCCGAGGAACATGGATCGAATTTGGCAAGATATCCACTAAACATGTGAATCAAATAAAGGGACCCTTCTCTATTAATGATATTAATATATCGCCAATAACGGTTCCACATGACGCTCGTGAACCACTTCAATTTGTTTTTACAGCTGACGAAAAAAGACTTGGTATCCTTAGTGATTTGGGTAGCATTTCTGCTCGAGTTCTGGAGGGATTCCAAGAACTGGACGCGATTTCAATTGAATTCAACCATGATTGGGAAATACTGCAGGCTGGCCCTTATCCATCGTTTTTAAAAGAGCGTGTCAGTGGGCATTTTGGACACTTAAATAACGACCAAGCAAGCGGGTTACTGAGACAAATATTGAATGTACGTTTACGCGCCGTTGTGGCGTGTCATATCAGTGAAAAAAATAATGAGATACAGCGGGTGGAAAAGGGCCTCAATTGGGCACTAAATGGACATCATGTCGAACGTTGGATCGCTACGCAATCTGCAGGCTTTGATTGGATTAATCTATGAAAACATTAGAATTACTGTATCAGGGAAAAGCAAAATCAGCATATTTTACTGATGATCCTGATCTTTTAGTTTTAAGGTTTCGTGATGATACCTCAGCGTTCGATGGAGAAATTATTCAGCAACTACCAAGCAAAGGATCCATCAACAATCAATTTAATGCGTTTATCATGAAGAAGCTTTCTGAGACCGGCATTCCAACCCATTTTGTTGAACGTCTGAATTCATCTGATTCGCTGGTGAAACGGTTAGAAATGATCCCACTTGAGTGCGTTTTACGTAATCGAGCAGCAGGCTCAATAGTCCGTCGCCTGGGGCTGGAAGAAGGGAGAGTATTCTCCCCTGCATTATATGAACTTTTTTTAAAAGATGACGATCTACACGATCCATTGATTACCGAACACCATGTTGAAAACTTTGGCTGGGCAACATCGGATGAATTACAGCTTATGTATGAATTAACCTTTAAAGCCAATAATGTATTAAAAGAATTATTCGATCAGGCAGGGCTTGAATTAATCGATTTTAAGCTGGAATTTGGGCGATGTCAGGGTGAAATTATCCTTGGGGACGAGTTTAGCCCGGACGGTTGCCGCCTTTGGGATAAAATTACGGGTGTAAAAAAAGATAAAGATCGTTTCCGCCAAGGCCTTGACGGCGTGATCGAAGCCTATCTCGAAGTCGCGAATAGATTAGGTATCGTACTTGATAATTGATGCAGAGTGG
>CAZFNA010000102.1:0-3217 GCA_964520465.1 uncultured Pseudomonadales bacterium
CGGGCTGCACGGTTACTACCAATGTTACTACCATTGCCAAAATTACCGCCCTAATAAACCCCGCCGTCACGCAATAATGGATCTGAAGAAAAGTTGCCTCCAAGCAGCCCTGTGCCTCCTGCGGCAGATAGTCCAGGCGGTAAATTAAAGCCCTCTCCTGCCGCTCTTATCCAATCTGGTCTATTCCTCGCCTTATTGATAACATTCATTGCTCCGGGCCTGTAGAGATTCCTAGCCCCCAATAAGCCGCCAACCAGTGCAGCGGTAGCTGGAGCTCCAATCGTCGCAGATCCACCAACACCTAAGCCAGTACCTGCTAGAAGGCTTTGAGTTGACTGTCGTTGTGCCGTACCAGAGTCAGGCATTTTGCTTGGGAGAAGACGCTGCCCGTCCTGTGCGAAACTCTGAAGTGGCATATCACCTCTTGCGAAACTGAGCTTATCAGGAGATCCATCCGATTTTTTAATACCGCGTAAAAGTTGGCTGGGCATGAAAACACCCTCATTAGTCCCCGCCGAAGCAGTCGCATTCCTGACTCCACGCATGTTTCTGTGTGCTGCATTTGCACTTTTCAACAACGTGCCAAATTCACCAGAAGTTCTCGCTGCCATTTCATTCATGGCCGCAGAGGTATCAATGAGAGCTTGTCCGAGCTCTTGGTCGGTCTTTAAAATTTTAAATCCTCTATCCCGAAGATTTTTCTGTACATCGCCCCAGGCGCGACCAGGGATGCCGCTTGAGTTGTTTAAATCAAATTGATTATAAAATTCTTTCGTCATTGTTCTATTATAATCTTTCAAAGAACCTTTCTTTATGATTCCTCCCTGAATACCAAAAAAAGAATCTGCTAATTCTTGCCCAGAAGCTGCTTCTACTTTGACAACCGGAAGGCTTTTGTAAGCTTCGTCGTATACCTCTCCAATATAGACATGTGCATCATCGAAACCTTCATTGCCGATCTTTGTCACTTTTTTGTTTATAGGAGTTAACGCGTTGTTAAGTGTGGCTAGATTAAACCCTTCAATACTGCCAATCCTAGCGTCACTTATTTTGTCACCAAGAAACGGAATTGAAGTCGCTAAATCTTCCATAGTTTTTGGTAAACCGCCTCTAAACTGCCCTGGAGTTAGCTGCACCCCCTGTTCAGTCAATTCAGCGGCCCCTGGTTGAATTCTTGGATTTAACAAACCTCTCATGCCAGCATTTATACCTTGCCCAGCCATATTACCTAAAAGAGCCGATCCTCCGTACATAGCGGCATTGATCCCTCTGGTTGCTAAGTCATTTTCTTCCAACGTTGGCTGAGTAAAACCAAGCCCAGCACCTATCCCCAAAGCGGCTGGATTCTTTGTTGCCAATAACATTGGTGCGGCAGTAGCGGCTGAACCAGCCATACTTCCAGTTTTATAACCAGGGTACTGTGAAGGAGTTAGATCATACTTTCTGGTTTCATCTCGTAAATCTCTAGCATCTTGAGCTCTCGGCAGTTTGTCCGTATCAAGACCAAACACCCCTAGCCCTTCATTTAAGGTTTGGCCCAGACCTATTTTTTGCCTTCTAATTGCATCTTTAAATCCTTGTCCAGCGAAATTTGCTTCGCCTACTACCGGATCTTCGTTAGTGATCATAGGAGCCGATCCAGGCGCGTAAGAAGGATTTAAGTTTTCTTGGACGGCTGCATTGATTGAAGATGTTAAATTAGCTTGATTAGACTGCGACTCCAAAGCGTCAAGAATATCTAACCCCGCGTCAGACATAGATCTGATATCTCCCCTATCTAATGCCTCGAAGTCTGCATCTGTCAAATCACTAAGTTCAGCCATTATTGGTTACCCCTTCTTCGATTTCTTTCTCGCGCTATTGCATCCCGGTCAAATGGATTGTTCTCGTCCGTCCCGCTTAATTCATTTACATCTAGTAACCTTGTTCTCCTTTCAGAAATTAGCTCCTTTGCCAGTTGTTGCGAGTTCGGGTCGAAGTAGTCTACGTTGAATTCACGCCGAAAATTGTCTTGCGCTTGGTCCCAAAGCGCACCAGTGGTCGTTTGTACTCTTTCTAAGTTAGTTAAAAAAGTGTCATATCCGACTTCAGTGCTTAAACTACCTAAAGAGCTAGTAAGAAGATTTAGTTCCACGTTAGATACATTACCCAACGCCCCACCTGTTTTGGACAGATCGCGCATCGCTTGAAGTTTGTCAAAACCAACGTTGGCGGCAATAGCGTCAAGAGTTTTCTGTAATTCAAGAGCGGCTGTCCCGCCGATTCCACCCAGAGCCTGGCTACTTAATCCAGTAGAAAGGCGCGATGCCTGCTCTCTGGCTTGATCAAACAGACCCGTCAGTAAGGTAAATTGCACTTCTTTGCTTGACGTTCTAGCAAAGGAATTGTTTAAGCCATCTTCAAGTTCTTCAATTCTCGCAAGTTCATTTTCCTTTGCAGCTCCTCGTAAATCTTCATTATTTTCAGCCCTAGTTCGCGCCTGCTGAACAGATCCTGCAACATAACCTGCATAGTCAGCGTCTGCCTGCATGTATTCCTCATTTGTAAAAACTTTGTAATCGCCAGCAGCGCGACCTTCGACTGTCGATTCCGCTACCTCGCTCGCTATATCACCTCGACGGTCAACTGAGGTATTCATGCTGTTTCCAATAAATTCCCACTCCGCTTGTTCTGGATTTGCAGCAGGATCATAAGATGTCCCATCTGGAAACGTTATACCTGTTCCACGATTATTTACCTGCCCAAAAGCGAAAGTTCCATCCGGTTTTTCAAATATTTGCGGAGTCAATGAGCTAGTGGCTAGTCCACTTGTACCAAATTTGCGGCCAGATATATCGTTAAGTAGCTGTTGTTGTATTGAGGGTGGAGCATTTCCATACAGTGCTTGATCCTCTGCGGATAAACCAGGGTAATTCAGTATTCCATTCCTTAGATCAATCCTTTGTTTGTCAGTTCTTATACGATCTAAAAACTCAGGAGCTTGCGGAGTCGCGTTAGCGCCGGGACCGTAAATTCGATCTGAGATGTTCGCAGAGAGAAGTCCTCGCTTTTGCCTATCGCTGAGATCGAGATCGCCAGGTGCGTAGCCGCCGCCCATTTGGGCAAGGATTGAGCCTATGCCACTCCCAACGGTTTCTAATCCACCCACGCCTTTCGACAGAGCTCCACCAATTTTGTCTAATAATTCGCGCATAATATTTTCCTTAGTCCCCGCCTA
>CAZFNA010000102.1:3317-4697 GCA_964520465.1 uncultured Pseudomonadales bacterium
TTTGCCTGCCCCATAAAGATCTTTAATATCATCGTAAGCACCTACCGCTGAAGAAATATCCCCGGCTAGGCCACGATCCAACGTTCTTTCAGTTCTTTCATTTTCTGGTGCGGTGGAAAATAAACGAATCAGGTTGTCGATCATGTCTTGATCGTAATCAGTCCCAGCTAAGAACTCATTGAAATTGAAATCCAGTTCTCGCTGAGATCGAGCGTCAAGACTGTCACCCAGATTTGCAAAGTCATCCATGTACCCGCCGTAGGCATCAGTTCCGCTTTCAAAAGCATTTAAGAGATTCTGACTAGCCCTAAGTTGATTCATTTCATTTTCTTGAGCGGCTCTTAAATCGGTGTTTTGATTCATGCGTTCAGAATCTTGCCCAAGAGCCATAGCATCGCGAACTGTCTGAATATCAGCCGTTTGATTGGCTTCTTGCGCTTGCATCGAGCGATCTGCGTCTTGCCCGTAAAGGTCTGCCGCTGCGTTAAAACCGCGATCTCTTAGATCAGCAACTGTTCTCGCTGCTACATCTTGCGAGGCTCGATTCGATTCAGCATTCACCAAAGCCGCTCGGTCCCCGCCATACGCTCCAGCCATTGTTGCGTTGGAATTATTCTGCAAAACCTGCATTTGTCTCGCTCTCTCGATGTCTTGCAGAGAGGTGTTGATGACATTTTCAGTATAAGGGTTCATGTACGGATCTAACTTCGTTCCCGCAAATTGCCCGGCAACTATGTCTTGAATTCGATTTCGACCAGCAGTCTGAAGTGGGTTAGCTTGCGCGTTGACAGATGCCCCAGTGATAGGATCGATTGAAATATCACTTATGCCTCTTGATCCAACAAGTGAATCATCGAAAATAGCCTGTCCTGGTCGGTCAGTTATATTGTTTCTGATCATTGTGGCAAGTGTTGTTTGATCAGCGTTTAGGCCAGTGTTAAATCTATTCCCGGTGTAATCCGTGTATCCGCTGTTCAGCCGACCAATGAGATTGTCTGTCACATCTTGTGAGCCCATTAAGCTTGCCGCGCCTGCGCGAAATAGTGGGTCTGTCGATTTGTCTGTTATCTCACTGCTACTAAAAAAATCCGATAAACTCATACCGCCTCCACCTGTCAATTTGGGAACTTTTAATTCCGGGCTATCTATTTCTGGGCCATCTAGTTTTGGCAAACTTGTTTTAGGCACACATTCGCCATTTACATTTCTTACTTGCCCAATTGGGCAACTGTTATCCGTGTCATCTCCTCCTACTAGACCAGGGGGAATATCTACACACACACCATCTATTCTTACTTGCCCAATTGGGCAACTGGTATCTGTGTCATCTCCTCCTCCTCCTTTACCGGGTGGAATATCTACACACACACCATCTATTCT
>CAZFNA010000103.1:0-4393 GCA_964520465.1 uncultured Pseudomonadales bacterium
TGACAGGTTTAGTTCCAATTGTCGTGGAGCAGAGCTCTCGAGGAGAGCGCTCCTATGATATCTATTCTCGCCTTTTAAAAGAGCGCGTTATTTTTATGGTAGGTCAGGTTGAAGACCATATGGCGAATTTAATAGTGGCTCAGCTTTTATTTTTAGAATCTGAAAATCCTGATAAAGATATTCATTTATATATCAATTCGCCGGGTGGGTCAGTAACAGCTGGTATGGCTGTTTACGACACGATGCAATTTGTTAAACCCGATGTATCGACGCTTTGTATTGGCCAGGCAGCCAGTATGGGTGCATTTTTGCTTACAGGTGGCGCTAAGGGTAAGCGGTTTGCGTTGCCAAGTTCGCGTATGATGATCCATCAGCCTTTGGGTGGATTTTCTGGGCAGGCATCCGATATAGATATCCACGCAAAGGAAATTTTGAAGATTCGTGAAAATTTGAATTCTAAACTCGCAAAGCATACTGGCCAGTCTATTAAGAAAATCAGAACGGATACTGACCGCGATAGATTTATGGATGCTGACGAAGCGAAGAAATATGGATTGATTGATGATGTTTTTGAGCATCGTATAGAATCAAAGAAAGCACCTTGAGTCTAGGGCCGAGGTAGCTCACTTATGATGGAGTGGAGTGACATTGTATGAGTGATACAACAGATATAACCTCAGAAGATAGTGGCAAAGTTTTGTACTGCTCGTTTTGCGGCAAAAGCCAACACGAAGTTCGAAAGCTTATTGCAGGTCCTAGTGTATTTGTATGCGACGAATGTGTGGATCTTTGCAACGATATTATCCGAGAGGAAGTTCAGGAAACCGACGAGGGTGATGAGTCGGGCGGGCTTCCGGTCCCTCAGATTATAAAAGACACTCTTGATGATTATGTGATTGGGCAAGAGCAAGCAAAAAGAGTACTGGCTGTTGCTGTTTACAACCACTACAAGAGATTACGCTACCGAGAGAAAGGTAGTAGTGGTGTAGAGCTGGGTAAATCCAATATTCTGCTAATTGGACCAACAGGTTCCGGCAAGACGTTGCTAGCGGAAACTCTAGCGAGACTGCTCAACGTGCCATTTACTATGGCCGACGCGACCACTTTGACCGAGGCAGGTTATGTCGGTGAAGACGTTGAAAATATTATTCAAAAGCTATTACAAAAATGTGACTATGACGTTGAGAGGGCTCAGCAAGGCATTGTGTATATTGATGAAATAGATAAAATTTCCCGAAAATCTGATAATCCATCAATTACTCGCGATGTCTCAGGAGAGGGTGTGCAGCAGGCGCTTCTGAAATTGATTGAAGGTACCGTTGCATCAGTACCACCTCAAGGTGGACGTAAGCATCCGCAGCAAGAGTTCCTTCAAGTTGATACATCCAGTATTCTATTTATCTGCGGTGGTGCATTTGCTGGGCTTGATAAAGTTATCCGGGATCGTAGCGAGAAAGGAGGCATTGGCTTTGGCGCAGAAGTGCGCTCAAAAGATGAGTCCAAGTCAATTGGTGAAGCCTTTGCAGATGTTGAACCCCAGGACTTGGTGAAGTATGGATTGATCCCAGAATTTGTTGGGCGTCTTCCGGTTATTGCGACATTAGGCGAACTTGATAGAGATGCTTTGGTACAGATTTTGTCTGAACCAAAAAACGCTTTAGTGAAACAGTATAAAGAATTGTTCGATATGGAGGGGGTTGAATTAGATATTCGCTCCGATGCATTGAAAGCAGTTGCCAAAAAGGCTATGGAACGGAAAACAGGTGCGCGCGGCTTGCGATCTATTCTTGAAAGTATTCTATTGCACCCCATGTTTGAGATTCCTTCAGAAAACGATATATCTAAAATTGTAATTGATGAGAGTGTCGTGACAGGTGATAGTGAGCCGCTAAAAATTTATGCAGCGAGCTTAGTTAAAAAACGCTCAGCTAATGCTGCGGATTAAATTAGGAACCATATAATGAAAACCCAACAGCTGGACTTACCGTTACTCCCGCTAAGGGATGTGGTTGTCTATCCTCACATGGTTCTTCCGTTATTCGTAGGTCGTGAGAAATCGATCAAAGCGCTGCAAAGTGCTATGGATGGCGGAAAAGAAATTTTGCTGGTTGCTCAAAAAATGGCGAGTGAAGACGAGCCACGTTCGGGGGAACTATACAAGGTTGGCACTCTCGCTTCGATTTTGCAGTTGCTTAAGCTTCCGGATGGCACGGTAAAAGTGCTGATTGAAGGAGGGCAGAGGGCAAAGATTCATAGTTTTGACTTGGATGGCGTTTATTACCGAGCGGTAGCTGAAGTTGTCGAATCTGTACCTCTAAAAGAACATCACCAGGAAGCAATGCTCCGAGTGTTGATGGATCAGTTTGATAAATACGTAAAAGCATCCAAGAAGATCCCAGCAGAGGTCCTTGCATCTCTGCAAAGTATCGAGGAGCCGGGTCGCCTTTGCGATACGATGGCGGCACATCTGACCTTGCCGTTAAAAGAAAAACAAGCGCTTCTTGAATATAAAGATGTTAAGGATCGCTTGGAATATCTTGTAGCTTTGATGGAGTCAGAGCTAGATCTTTTTCAAGTAGAGAAGCGCATTCGTGGTCGCGTCAAAGACCAGATGGAGAAAAGCCAAAGAGAGTATTATCTAAATGAGCAAATGAAGGCGATCCAGAAGGAAATCAATGAGCTAGACGAAACGCCAAACGAAGTTGATGCCATACATGCCAGAATTAAAGAGTCTGGAATGTCTAAGGAAGGTCGAGAAAAAGCAGAGAATGAACTTCAGAAGTTAAGAATGATGTCCCCAATGTCGGCAGAGGCTACTGTAGTAAGAGCATATTTAGATTGGTTATTAGGATGTCCGTGGACCAAGAGATCACGTGTCCGCCATGATTTAGTGAAAGCGCGCGGTATTCTTGAAGAAGATCATTATGGACTCGAAGAGGTAAAAGAAAGAATTCTTGAGTATCTGGCAGTTCAGATGCGGATGAAAAAACCAAAGAGTCCAGTACTGTGCCTAGTTGGGCCGCCAGGAGTTGGAAAAACATCGTTAGGTGAATCTATTGCTCGGGCTACTAATCGTGCGTTTGTCAGAATGTCCCTTGGCGGCGTGCGTGACGAGTCCGAGATACGTGGGCACCGTAGAACATATATTGGTTCGATGCCTGGCAAAGTAATTCAGAAACTGTCTAAAGCTAAAGCGAAGAATCCTTTATTTTTGCTTGATGAAATCGACAAAATAGGGATGGATCATCGGGGTGATCCTGCTTCAGCACTCCTTGAAGTTCTTGATCCGGAACAAAATCACACTTTTAACGATCATTATCTAGAGGTAGATTTTGATCTCTCTGAAGTCATGTTTGTGTGTACATCGAATTCGATGAATATGCCAGCGCCACTTCTGGATCGGATGGAAATTATTCGAATTCCCGGGTATACCGAAGATGAAAAGCTGAATATTGCAAAGCGTTACTTGGTGCCTAAGCAGATCAAGAATAATGGGCTCGGCGAGGTTGAAATCGATGTGCCCGATCGAGTTTTAACAGATCTTATACGTTACTACACCAAGGAAGCAGGTGTTCGTGGGCTTGACAGGGAAATTGCTAAGTTGGCGCGTAAAGTGGTTAGGCGGCGAATTGAGGCTGGCCACCGTAAGATCGGTGGTAACGATGGAGCAACCTCAGTAATTTCCGAGGATGTATTGGAGGAGTTTTCAGGTGTTCGAAAGTATACATATGGCTTGAAAGAAACTGAGGATCGAATCGGACAAGTCACTGGTTTAGCATGGACCAGTGTCGGTGGCGAACTGCTGACTATTGAGGCTGTTGCAATGGCCGGAAAAGGCAAGCAGATTCGAACGGGATCGTTGGGAGATGTGATGAAGGAGTCTATTCAAGCGGCGATGACTGTCGCTCGTAGCCGAGCAGTCGCTCTTGGAATTGATCCAAACTTTCATGAAAAGACAGATTTGCACATCCATGTTCCTGAAGGAGCAACTCCAAAAGATGGACCAAGTGCTGGCATCGGTATGTGTACTGCTCTGGTTTCGGTGCTGGCTAATGTACCAGTAAAAGCTGATGTTGCCATGACAGGGGAAATAACGCTTAGAGGACAAGTATTACAGATTGGTGGCCTGAAAGAGAAGCTATTAGCAGCACATCGTGGAGGGATAAAAACAGTAATAATTCCAGAGGAAAACGTTGCAGATTTAAGAGAAATTCCTGATAACGTAAAGGCGGATATGGATATCAAACCGGTTTCATGGATTGATGAGGTTTTTGACGTCGCTTTGGCTTTCATTCCAGAGCCTTTCGTGATGCAAGCTAGTTCAAATAGTTCGGATGCGGAACAGCAGAGTGAAAAAAACACACAAAGAGCTCATTAACATGTTGTTTAAGGC
>CAZFNA010000104.1:0-1433 GCA_964520465.1 uncultured Pseudomonadales bacterium
GCTACGTCTCGCATTGCATCGACGGCAAACCCTACAATTGGTGCGTGGCCCAGGTTGCTATGAATGACCGTACCCGTTCGATTAAAAAAACGCCGCACACTGGGCGCTGCGGATGCAACCAAGCAGTTTCTGACGGCCTGCAAAATAACAGCATCTTCGAACGGCAGATAAACAACCATAGACGTCACGGGCGCTCCTAATAGGTGTCTGCTCTCACGGTGAACGGTTGATTGTAAATTACACAGCAGCGTTAATCGCTGATCAGCATTTCCAGAACATCATCAACTATATCCACCGCGATTTGCGTCAACTCCTCTTTAGTCCGGTTTTGAACCGGATGCGGTGCCCAAACAATCCCGGGTTCAAACCCAAGCGCTTGCGCTTGCGTTGCGGCTGCGTCGACAAACTCGGTTGTAATCACGAAACAGCCGGGAATACCGCGGTCGTCCAAGTCCTTGATGTCATGCAGACCGCACGACGTACAAGATCCTCAATCAGAAAGTGCTGCGACAACTACGTCGGCTTCAGCAGCGATTGCTTGCAGCGTTTCGACAGGCGCAGTTCTAACGTTGGTAGGCTTGGCATAACGCGCTGTCTTAATGCCTCGTTCAGAAATTTTCTTTTCCAAACTGTCAAGAAACTCTTCACTTCTGGTCTTGCCAATGCTGAAAAGCGCAACAACTTTGCCATCAAGGCTTTTTGGGGGGGTGCGTCTTGGGCGCCGAGTTGGCGACAGTTCCGCCGTTGGATCATGAAGTTGTAGTGTCATACGGTTATCTCCTTAGTGAGCTGTAGGGTCATACTATTATCTTTTTAGTGATGGGTTTTGAACTTTCGCGCGCACGTCCGCCGGGCCAGCCCGATATGATCGCTGAATGGAGCCCCGCCTGGCCACCGGCACGCACAATCAAAAGCCCGTGGTCGCGCCAAAACTTATCAACCATTTCATTCACGCGCGACGGGTCAATACCTTCGCCGATACCACCGGCGCCACGGATAAGGTCCTTGCCAGGACGCCGCAACGCATCATGGAGGGCCTCTTCAATGTTGTCCCGCGACCAGCCAGCATCGCGGTAAATTGTATAATGCTCTGGTGATAGCACCAGCATAGCATTGCAATATTCCGCCTGTTTAACGTTGCCGACCACGGCCAGCGAAGCGGCGAGAGAAATGGTTAATTCTTTGGGTGTACGCGAGCGCATGTCGATGAAGTCTTGCATGCCGGCACCTTGAAATACTGTGACCGCATTTGAACCCGGCTCACAACCACGCGCGACATGAAGTGGAGTCCATTCTTTGTCGCTCTCGTCTTCGGCAAAGCAAAAACTAATCTTGCCGGGGCCACCTAATGTCGAGCGGTCGATGCCTCCCGGTACCCCACCCCCAACATTGCGCACCACTAGGTTAAGCGCTCGGCCAATGGTGGCATTGGC
>CAZFNA010000104.1:1443-4279 GCA_964520465.1 uncultured Pseudomonadales bacterium
GGTTATCAGAACCAAGCGCATTGATGCCAGAATTCATGCCAATCCGCTTCGTAACTGGGCCGTTAACCACGATAATAGGGCTACAAGGGCAGGTGCTGCAGAGAACGCCGTGGAGGGTAACTTGCGGTTCCAGCGCAACCTGCACACAGCCGAGCACTACAGAGAAAAATTCAGGCTTGCAGCCCGCCATGACAGCATTGATAGCTACTTTCTCGACAGTGCAGGGTGTTAAGTTTGGAGGAATCTTACCAATAATTTCCTGCGGGTCGCGCTCACTGCCTTGCAGCATGCGTAGTATACGTTCCGGTGTTGGCGGCACCACGGGCAAGCCGTCACTCCAGCCGCGCTCAAAACAAATCTCATGTTCGTCCTCATACTCGGCTGGCGTAAAGCTACGCGACATAATCTGGGTTTCGCCGAACCGAACACGGAGAGCTTCTACAAGGCCCGGCTGTACGGATTTAGATCCGCAACCCGGTTGCCATTGCGGTAAATCTTGGCCCAGTGATTTAATGCCGGTGAGGTCTTGCCATTCACTCCGGTGCCAGCCAATGACGCGGCCCGTTTCCTTCCCACCTTCAAAGGATAGCAGAGTTGGAACTGTCTCAATGTCGAGATGAAAGGAGTTTTCAAGCGTGGTGTCATCTTGTTGGACCGCCAATTCCGCTAAATAAGCTGGATCGTCTTGAACGTAAACCGCAAGATTTTCTGATTTTGACAACATGTGAATAATGGGCTCTATCAGAGCACAAGTGGGGCAATCTTTTTTAACCACCAGATGCAAGCCATCTTTATAACTCATTTTGAACTCGCTTTATTAGACATAATATATCTTCACCAGGAACCGGTACTAATCAATAGTAAAAATTTTAAAAGGACATTTTTCTTACATCCTATGCATAATTTCTGACTTGTTGATGTGGACGGCCTTAAGACGGCATAGTACGCTCCATGATTAACAACGCATTAGTTTGATCATAATATAGATTTGATAACAAGTACTCTGGTGAGTAAAAGACCTAATGGTTAACAAGTGAATTTCACGCACAAATCGAGGAGATGTCTCCGGATGTCCCTGGAACATATAATGTATTGGTGGGCATGATCCACCACCTTGCCACACGTATATACAAAGACAGTTACACAGATTAGTCTCTAACTTTGTTAACCATTATCAGTTGTCTTTTAGGTACAATTCCATGGATCACTAAAATGCCCTTAAACATGTTTATGCAAAGCCCGTGCTTAATGCGGTTATGAGTATTTGTGATCTTTTTAAATGGGTGTGTGACAGAAATGACAAAGGAAATGGAAAGTCGTACGTGAGAGCAAATGACAGAGGTTTATGGATTAGCTGTCATTCTTGTCATTTGTGTCACAAGGTGTAAACAAATAGTCGTTTATCTATTTTCAACATTGATCGGGCCGAAGGATAAATTTTTATGAGTGAAAAGTGTTGAATAAATTTCTTCAATTAAAAGAGAGCCCAAAAATTATGGCTGCTTTATGCGCCATGTTAGCAGTGTTTTTCTTCTCACTAAATGATGCTTTTATAAAGTTTCTCTCAGGTGACTATGCACTTCATCAGATTGTTTTGGTTAGATCAGGAATTGGCCTCATTGTTCTACTAGTGATTTTTATTCCACTACACGGAACATTCTCCATCTTAAAAACCCGTCGTCTAGGTATGCACTTGTTTCGCGGCCTTGCTGTTGTTTTTGCAAACTTAACGTTCTTTGTTGGGCTTGTTGAACTTCCATTAGCTGAAGCAACAGCTATCTTTTTTGTAAGTCCATTATTAATAACTGTGTTTTCTATCATATTTCTCAAAGAGCAGGTTGGAATTCATAGGTGGGCATCAGTATTTCTGGGCCTGTTAGGTGTTCTAGTGATACTGCGTCCGGGAACTGACGCGTTTAAGTTGGCTTCTCTATTGCCCATAGCAGCGGCTTTAGGCTACGCCACTCTTCATATGCTTACCCGCAAAATGGGCAAAACCGAAAGTGCCCTTACAATGTCATTTTATATTCAAGTGACCTTCATTTTTATTAGCTGTTTATTTTGGCTATTCGTTGGGGATGGCCGACTTTCTAATGCGGACAGTCCCGCACTACATTTTCTTTTGCGCGAGTGGGGTACATTATCAAAAAATGACTGGCCAGTTTTTGCCTTAGTAGGAACCAGCAGCGCACTTGGCGGCTTTTTAATTTCTCAAGCCTACAGGAAGTCAGAGGCTGCTTTTGTTGCGTCCTTTGAATATATCGCTATGCCTTTATCAATCTGCTGGGGAATTCTAATCTTCAATAACTTACCAGACACCCAATCATTTTTTGGAATGGCAATGATAGTAGGGTCCGGGCTTTATACCATTTGGAGGGAAGCTATTAGCGGCAAGAAAAAATTAAAACAACCGCTGGAAAGCCCTCGTTTTAGACGTTGATTCAAATCACGTGTCACATTCAGAGGTTTTTCGATTAGCTGTTACTCTTGTCATTTGTGGTATTAGGCGTGGTAAAAACCAGAGGTACGATTTCTTAGCACAATTTCTTTTTCAACACTACTTTTAGCAGCCCAACCTAAATCAGAGAATTATACTGACAATCTCAGTAATCTTTTTAACATCAGCGATTTGCGATAGTCTGGTAATCTTGTCGCCGGTATGGTTGTGACGATGGTAGCGTTCATACTGGTCATATTGATTACGATGAGAAAAGGTGGGGACTTGAAGTCTTTTGAGATAATACTTCAGAAGGAATCAGAGCGTCCCATGTATGCAGAAACATATCAGTTCCCATTGCCAATCATCTCAATAGAAACAAGGTGCCAACCTGTGATT
>CAZFNA010000105.1:0-4254 GCA_964520465.1 uncultured Pseudomonadales bacterium
CAAGCAGTATGATTTTAAGGATAATTATGTTCTGCATAAATACACCAAGGCGCCCGTAACGCCTATTACCTCTATCAACGGAGTTTCCTATGATGGTACTGATGAATCACTTACCAGGCGCAGAATTGCACTGGGGGGAAGCCTTGGGTATTTGTGGGTAACCGATCAAGCTAGCCCCTGGGCCTATTTTAAGTCTGGTAACGAAGAAACAGACGTGGTGTTTAGCTATACGGTTAATGATGACGGTGCTGAGGCAACTAAATCCTTCACTATTCCCCTTGAAGCCATTCAAAATCATTCTGCAAAATATCCAGAGATTAAGGTTCCGCCAGAGAATGGATACCTCAATGACCTAGAGCCGTATGCTTTATTTTTTCCGACGCCAGAAAGTGAACGAGTGACCTTTTGTAATATGGATATTTCCTCTTTGGAACAACGTTGTGCTGAATTGAGTAACTTCGACGTTTTATTGTGGGATTTTGAGTCAAGACGAACTGATAAGTACTTCCCTGACGACTATTATGTATGTCCCGGGTCGGATGTTTGTAACGCATACCCTGGGGTTCTTCAGGTGCTGTTTGTAGGCGATCAAATTCATGCTTATTTTAAAGATTCCACAGACAATACCTACTATCTTGCCAAATCCAGCATAAGTGACTTCATGGCAAACGGCGACAGCGCTCTCGTTATAACGCCGGTAGTCAATGGAGCGGGTGAATCCGAGATTCTAGCTGGAGCCAATAAAATTCAAGCACAGGCTTTTGGCACGCTTACCGGTGTCACAACCGAATATGCAGACAAACGAATCGTTGTAAATTTTGCAAGTCGCTTAAATCAGTACGCGGCATTACCTGATTTATATATCGTTGACAGTGCTGATGAAAAATTGCCACGAGTTCGGGATGTCGTCTGGAATACGCTGAGAAATAAAGCCACTTTATATCTAGGGTCTTCGGTGCCAACCAGTTCGGTGGTCAAAGTAGCGACTGATGATTGGTTGTTCCTCAGAAATAGTGCCGAACGATATGCTCTTCCAGACACGCTGAAAGTCACTGTATTGCCATCTAGCTCTTTTGTGTTGGATGATGGAAATGAAGCTGTCGTCACTGATTTCAACCCTGCTGATGGTTATGTTGAATTGGTTACAGAGCTCAGTATCGCTAACAATGCCGCGACAATTGACATGGTGTCTCAGCCGCTAAATGCGGACAATATAAGTAATCTGTTAGCGAGTGCGACGTCAGCTAAGGTACCTGTGGCAAGCATGCCGATTAGGGTATTGCCGAGCGGGCAGGGCTCAGCCAATATGACAATAGAGTTATACGCTGGCAACGACGCTGTGAATGATGAAGGTGAACGTTATGCAGAGTTATCCTTCACGCTCAATTGGCGTGCCGATAGTCTTAGCGCGCTCTTTACTGTCCCGGCACAGGATGTAGAGGGCTCCTTTATTACAAGCTCAGGGCAGGTAGTTGAAATCACCATAGAAAACTTTGATGAAGATGTCATAGGTGTAACTACGGGCGGAGTAAATTATCCGAGATCTTTAAATGTTCGCTTTATGCAGGTGCTAAATAAGGTAAATAGTGTTTTGCCAACCAACATATTGACCAATGGGGAGTATACGGCAGTAGTGACGACTGACTTAGCCCTTGTGGATCAGGACGGAGCCGCGTTGACTCAATTGATCGTGAAATTTAGGATTGGTGAATGATTCGTATTGGTCTCTCAGTCTTTGTTTTAAGCCTTCCAGTGCATGCTGGAGAGTGGGGTGCTGATGCTGTTTTAAACTTCTCACAAACAGAGCAGTCTCTTTTATTTAATGGCACAAGCGCTCGCTACAAGTTAGGAGGCTTGGGCTTACTGGGGAAGTACCAAGATAAAAGGTTTGGTACTTTTTATCTTGGAGGAGGCGTAGGTTATTCACCCGATGAGACAGCCAGTTTTTTTTCCGCCACAGCCAGTGGCTCAGCAACCAGCGTATTTAAACAAGTGGCTTATAGTAATCAACTGCAGTTTACGGATACCTTCGCCTTAAACTTGTATTTAAATCATCGTGATTATGATATCCAAGGCGACTTACAAGGCAAAATGAACAATCAACAGTTGAGTGTTGATGCAGATTCTCGTTTTAAGATAAGTGAGCTTGTAGTTTCCTGCCCTTTTAGAGTCAATCAAAAAAATACCTTGGAGCTGGGACTTGGTGTCATAGATTGGCAAGTCGATGCGACAGCCAAAGGTCGATTAGAAACTGGGATCTCAGCCAAAACCTCAGTTGAGGGGCGTGGGACTGAACCCTTATTTATCGTGAGTTTGCAAACACAGCTTTTTGACTCTGAAGTTAACTTCACATATAAAAACAGTAAGTTCTCTGCAGATGAAACAACAACAATGCACGAAATAGTGATATCACTGCCCGTTGCAGATTTTTGATCTTCGGAGCAAAGAGGCTTATTTTGACTAAAAAATAGTTAGGATGATAATGCTCACAAATGCTGTATAGCAGGTAATTATTTTGCTGTCTTTGCGTAGGTAGGCGCGCTAGCTTACTGTTTATTGTAGGATAAAAATCACTGCATTGATGGTGCAGGCTAAAAATTATTAGTCAAAAAATAAGAATATGGACTCACCATGTTAAATGCACACTGACTGATTGCTGATAACTGCTGCTATTGTGTAATCAGACCGCCGCAGCTATCGGCTGAATATTTGTTCCTTCTTTTCCTATGGCTCGCTCAGCCACCGCTAGTTCATAATGGTGTTGTCGGTTCATCTAGCTTTGAGCGTCAATGTGAAAATATCGGGCCAACCTTAAAAATGTGCGTAGATTTTAGTCGGCAGACCGGCGATAGTGATGTCGTGACGATTATTGCTACCGATCCGTTGACCTCAAATGAGCACTGGCACCGTATGCAATAGGTCGGATAGCGATCTGGAAAAATAGACGTAGACAATCGTTTGAAGCCGCGCGGGCAATTCCCACTCAACGGGTGGCCGCGCGTTATGTCGTAGGACTATAGTCAATATTGCCCGCTATAATGTCAGGCAGGTGTTGGTTTACTATAACGAGCAACTTACAGAGGAAGCCGAGAAGCAATGAAATTTACTGGTACTGATAACTACGTCGCCACAGAAGAATTACAAATGGCTGTCAATGCCGCGGTTACGCTGCAAAGACCCCTGCTAATCAAGGGAGAACCCGGCACTGGCAAGACGTTGTTGGCGGAAGAGGTTGCCAAGTCACTTGGCAAGCGCCTGCTATCTTGGCACATCAAGTCAACCACCAAAGCGCAGCAGGGACTCTACGAATATGACGCGGTGTCGCGGCTTCGGGATTCTCAATTGGGCAATGAAAAGGTCCAAGATATTGGCAATTATATCAGCAAGGGCAAGCTCTGGGAGGCGTTTACGGCGGACGAGCAAGTGGTGCTTCTGATCGATGAAATCGATAAAGCCGATATTGAATTCCCCAACGATTTGTTACTCGAACTCGATCGTATGGAGTTTCACGTTTACGAGACCGGAGAGACCATTAAGGCGATTCAGCGGCCCATCGTTATCATCACTAGCAACAACGAGAAAGAATTGCCAGACGCGTTTTTGAGGCGCTGTTTCTTTCACTTTATTAGTTTTCCCGATCGCGTGACGATGCAGCGAATTGTCGATGTGCACTTTCCAAAAATTAAAAAACAACTGGTGGATACTGCGCTTGACATATTTTTTGATGTTAGAAAAATACCCGGTCTGAAGAAGAAACCCTCGACCTCGGAACTGGTGGATTGGTTAAAGCTAGTCATGTCCGATGATATTCCAGAAGATATTCTCACAAATCGAGATCCAACCAAGGCCATCCCGCCGCTCTATGGGGCACTGTTAAAAAATGAGCAAGACGTTCATCTGCTCGAGCGATTGGCATTTATGACTCGTAGAGAGGCTCGCTAGCCCCCGATATGTTAATCAATTTTTTCTACATGCTGAAACGCGCCAACCTGCCGGTTTCGATCAAGGAATTGTTAGATTTGTTGGCGGCGCTGGAGGCCAATCTAGCCTTTGCATCGGTAGAAGATTTCTACTTGCTCGCTCGCACGTGCATGGTCAAAGATGAAAAATACTATGATCGTTTCGACCGTGCGTTCGGCGCCTATTTCAAGAATCTTGAAAATATCGACGATATCATCGAGGCGCTGATCCCTGAGGATTGGTTACGGCAGGAATTTGAAAGGCATTTTAGCGAGGAAGAAAAGGCCCAGATAG
>CAZFNA010000106.1:0-4211 GCA_964520465.1 uncultured Pseudomonadales bacterium
TTGAGGGCCTCATGATATCCACGGACATCATGAGCATAGGCTTTTAAAAAACCCTCGTGTTGCTTAATATGTTTTTCAGTATGATTTCTGACGTATATTTCGTTCTTATCTGTTCTTTTCGTGACAAACCCAACAGCGTTGAACTCGTGATTACCCATTAGGCACTTGGCATAGCCAAGCTCGCAGAGCTCACGAACTATTTCGACAGTTTGTTTTTGTTGAGGCCCTCGATCAATCAGATCACCTAAAAAAATCAAAGAACCAGTGCCTACTTTCCAATGGCCTGTTGCTGATTTCCGGTAACCCAGAAGTGCTAAAAGATCTTTTAACTCACTGGCATACCCGTGGACGTCGCCGATAAAATTTTTTTGCATGGGTACTTACAATTACCTGTGGGCACCTCTGAAAGGCTTCAATTTTTATCAAACTTGATAATTACCGTAGACATTTACGAAACTATAAATACACCGTATCTCTATTGCTGCAGCAACATTTTTAGCAATCTGTTAAATAACAGCCGAGATCTCTTAATCGGAAAATGACCTCATTCACTCAAAAAGATGGTAAAAACTACTCTCCAATTTTACGGCTTTTGGGCCTAAGAATTAAACCTATTAGTAGGGCAACAACGGCAATAGCTCCCAGCGTGCTTACAATCAGTTGCCACAAAGGCCAATTTTCAGAATTTTCAGCATAGTTGGATTTAACGCTACCATTTTTCCGCGCTTTGTCTCCTTCATCAGATTTATCAGTCGATATTCCAGCGGACTTCTTGCTTGAGTCTGGAGAACTTTTATTTTCTGGAGCTGTTGGTGATTTATCGCCAAGTACTGTCGACGCAAGTTCTTTGATTCCTTTTGAGATACTGGAGATTACGTTTTCGATCTGGTTGGGCCCATTTGCTTCGGACTGCTGGATGCCTTTAGCAATATCTGGTGCGATATTCCCGATACCTTGAGATGAGTCAGTGGCAATCTCGAGAGCAGGTCGCGTTTTCAATACCTCAAATGCACGTTGGATTTGCCGTTCGTACCGATTATCGAAGCTTTGTATCGTTAGTATTGAGCGTCCCACGGCAGGGCTGTCAATTTGGAGATTAAGCGTTGTGCCTTTGAACCGCCGAGGGTCAACGTCTTGACCAAAAGACACCCCAAATTGTCGTGATACATCTTCGATCACCCCTTTAGGACCGGTCAGGTTAGCTGTCAAGCCAAGAGTTTGATCTGAGCTTATAGTAGGTGGTAATTCCGTAGTAGATAAACGTACATCCGAGTCAATTAGTATTCGATCACTGGAAGTAAATGGTTGTACTAATTCATAGTTATTGGGCACTGGATTTGACCAAATCAAAGTCTGATATCCATTGCCGCTGTAATAATCTAAACCCTCAATAGGTGAATTTTTATTAATTACCATTTCATCAGACGTCATTTGTATAGTTTCGTCACTGCTTAACTTGATAAGTCTAATTTGACGAACAGTTGAATCAATCCGAATCGATTGATTTCGGATTGGTAGCTGTTGGGAACGTAATGCCAATTCCAATGCGTCAAGCATGACAGGAATTAGATCGCCTGGACGCTCTAAAAGAGTAAACAGCCCATCCGTTTGGATGGCCATTTGACGCAGTAATGGAATATCAGCTTTATTAGATAATGCGATCGTATGGATACGACAAGACCTATCGACTGCATCAGGCAAAACGTTTTTTAGGATACGATCTCGGGAGGCTTGTGATGTATTTTTTCCTCCTTGGACGTCCACTATGCCATCAGTTATTAAAATGACATGGCAGGCATTAGGATGTATCTCACCCCCAGCTTGAATGCCAGTGCGCAAAGCATTTTCCATGTGGGTAAATCTATCAGTGGATCCTATGGATGATTCAATAGGTCGTGCTAGTGCATCCCAGCGGGCATTGACCGGACCGTAAGGCACCAAGGGCCTCACATCTGAGCCGAACAACCAGATTCCACCCATAGACTGATCAGGTAGCATTGCAGCTAGTAACGCTGTTGCTGGTCCTCTGACCGCTTTGGGATCCGCTTGTTTCATTGAACCTGAAACATCTACAAGAACTCTTACGTCGGCTGGATTAGCCGAACTCGTTAGTGCAAATAATGTTGCCATTACGGCAAGGACGTTCCTAGAGACGAACGTCCGGGTGATTTTTAAAATAGTCCAATACATCTGGATTTGCCAACGCTTCTATGTTTTTAACAATTTCTCCGTGCACGACGTTGCGCACGGCCAACTCAACAATCTTACCACTTACGGTTCTTGGAAGGTCGAGGACTTGAGCGATCACAGTTGGAACGTGCCGCGGAGTAGTATTCTCACGAATCCGTTCTTTGACCTCCGACCGCAACTTATTATTCAACGCGACGCCTTGTCTTAAAACTACAAACAGGACTATCCTAACGTCACCATCAATAGTTTGGCCAATAGCTAATGATTCAAGCACATCAGCAATAGTTTCAACTTGCCGATATATTTCGGCTGTGCCAATTCTAACACCTCCCGGGTTTAGGGTAGCGTCTGCTCTGCCATAAATAATAAATCCATCCTGCGTCGTATGTTCAGCAAAATCTCCTTGAGCCCAAATGTTGCTGAACTCTTCAAAATATGATGCATGATATTGTAAGTTTTGCTCATCGCCAAAAAAACCGATTGGCATTACGGGGAATGGCTGACGACAAACTAATTCACCTTTCACTCCTACGACCGATTGGCCTTGTTGGTTGACTACATCGACAGCTAGTCCGAGACCAGCACACTGTAATTCGCCGGGATACACTGGGCGTATGGGGCATGACAGACAGAAACAAGATACGATGTCAGTCCCGCCCGAAATTGATCCAAGAAGGACGTCTGATTTTATCTCTCGGTAAACATATTCAAAGGATTCATGAGTTAATGGTGATCCTGTCGATAAGATCGCTTTTAAAAAAGGAAGTTTATGTCGCTGAGCCGGCTTGTAGTCGTGCTTTGCAATCGTTGAAATGTATTTGGCACTCGTTCCAAATACATGCCACCCATCTTGCTCACAAAGGTTCCATAATGTTTTTGATCCTTCAACAAAAGGCGACCCGTCATAAGTGACGATAGTAGCAAGTGATGCAAGTGACGCGATGAGCCAATTCCACATCATCCAGCCGCAGGTGGTGTAATAGAAAACGCGATCACCAGGCTTGATGTCGACGTGGTATTGATGCTCTTTGACTAGCTGAATTAGTGCGCCACCTTGGCTGTGAATAATGCATTTTGGGACGCCCGTTGTTCCGGAACTGTAAAGTATAAAACCAGGATGGTTAAAAGCGGTTGGCTCGAATCTTAAAACGTGCTTTCCCTGAATTGCTGTTTCGAATTCAATTACGCGACATTTTAAGCTTGTAATTGCACCTGAAATTGCGTTTGGACATGAGCCTGAAAATATAATGCAGCTCTCAATTGATGGAAGTTCAAGTAGAAGCCTATTCACTCTATCTGTTAGATCTACATCTGTTTTGTTATAGCGTGCACTGTGGTTACAGATCAGTAATTTCGGTTTAGTCTGACTAAATCGATCTAACACTGCCTGGACTCCAAAGTCTGGAGAGCAACTCGTCCAAATGGCCCCAAGTGATAGAGTTGCAAGTGACGCGATGACTGCTTCAGGCCCATTGCTTACAAAGCCAGCCACCACATCATTCAATTTAATACCTAGTTCATTAAGAGTATTGCGCATGTTTGCAACTTGCTGCCGCAGTTGGCCCCAGGTTAGCTCTGAACGTATGCCTTTTTCCGAGTAGGAAATAATTGCTACTTGTTCTTCCGAAGCTTCATGCGCCAGGCAATTTTGGGCGAAATTGAGTGTCGCTTCCGGGTAAAAACGAGCCCCAGGCATTGCATTCCGGTTTGTAATAGTTGGCCCAAGTCTCTGTCCGATAAGGTTAGCGTGGTCCCAAACACCGTCCCAAAACAAATTGGGTTCGTTAATACTAAATTTGTGTAAACCATCATAATCATGAATTGCTCGCCCGAGCTTCGCGTTGAAGTGTGCCATTAAATCTGTAATTTGGGCGTTTGACGTACGCTCTTCAGAGGGCGTCCACAGCGGTGTCATTATGATCTGATCCTAGACTTTACTCAATTTAATATGCTAGCAGATGAAGAGCTCCAGGTGCTATTCAACCAAGGAATATCGCAGAAAGTTGAGCTAGTGTGTTTTA
>CAZFNA010000107.1:0-4152 GCA_964520465.1 uncultured Pseudomonadales bacterium
CCCCCTTTAAAGAGTCCATTCTAGTCGTCTAGAGTTTGATGAACGGCAGGGAGTTAACGAGCTAAGCGGTTAAAACAGACTCAGTAAAGGAGCTGGTCTATGAATAAGGCTAAAGACGCAAAGAAACCTGAGCTTATGACTATTAAGCCGCAGGCGTCCCACGAAGAAATAAAGCGGAATCTGATCGCATATCTAGCGAGGCAAGGGATACAAGTAAAGACAGCTCAAAAATAATTTGCCTCACATAATCGTGACGATCACGGGCGAATTCTCTTTGAGTATTACCCAGATCACCTATAGCAGGAGTCCCATCTGGTGAAGTGGGGGTACCCCCTGAGTGCGTTGGACATACTTGAAATTCACCTAGTCTCTGCCGAATTGAAACATTGACAATACTCTTAGAACTACGATACTAACGATGATAGGGTTTTAAATAAATGTCTGAATATAACCATCGCATCTTTTATGTGTATGAGACCAATCCTTTTAGCTACTGAAAATCTGCCGGTCCTCTCTAGCTAGTGGTTATAAGTCGATAAAGCTCAGTCGTAGACAAAGACAAAGACAACTGTGACTGTTAGGTTGGCACGGGTATGACCCTTTGGCCAACGGATCGACAGATAATTTGTCAAATATCTGACTTTAAAGATCGATACTAAAAATTTTATTTAACTCGAGGCTTTTGAAATGCGCTCATATACGATTACTGTGCTTTTGGTTCTGATGTTTTTTACTGGGGGCTGTTCTACGCCAACATTTGTCAAAAGCGTTATAAAAAAGCATGACCGCCCTCCACTAGAGATCCAGTCTACTAAGGAGCTTGGTGATACCCTTGTTAGCCACATTTACTCATCTACCAAACCTTCATACAAGGTTGTAGAAGATTACAATGGAACGTACATTTTGATTAAGGCAGGGCACATTTTACAGCCTAGATATGTTGACGAAAAATATGAAGCATACTGGGCTGGGATGTGCCGCATCAAAGAAAGTGGTAAATGGGCATTCGGACAGAATGCCCTTTCCAAATGTCATCCCATTTCTATTCTGGCTCGGGGCTTTGCTGATATAGTAGTTGAACCAGCGGATTATGTAGATTTGGACCACCCTCAGTTGCGCCAGGAGCTTATATACAACGGTAAGGTGGGAGACTCAGTAAAATTTTTGTATCGAGAAATATCTGGTAACGTTATGAGACCTGCTTTTACTCAGGACGTTCAGTATGACTTGTCCGAAAGCACAGAAATAGGTTTTAAGGGTGCTAGATTAAAAATTATAGCCGCCACTAATCGAGAAATTACTTACCAAGTAATCGCCTACTTTTCGCAACAAGGATGACTGGTTGGATTCATATGTATTCTGAAGATATGGACACTGACATCGTTTCTATATGGATCATGAGTGGATTGAAAACCTCAGACCTCCCCATGGTTTTTTGCTTTTGTAATGCTAGTATAGGTAAATCCTGCTAGAGAATCTCTAATGCATAAAATAGATGCAATATATTGGAGGTGCGCGTCTCAGTAGTATCAAGGCAACGAAAAAATTCTATCGGATCTGAATGATCCAAGGTACATGTTCCATAGGCGGCAGCTTGGAAGAGAGCCATGCGTTCATTTTCTATTCGAATAAGAGATTTTCCTAGCCAGATGACAAGAATTAAAAGTATCAGAATAGTAGAATTTTTTTTCAATGTTGTTACCTCTCAAATGGTATCTTTATTTTGAGCCACAATGCTTGGTAACGTAGACGAATGAATCAGTAACTTAGCCTGTAAGCCTTCAAAAAATGACTACGAAAACTATTTTAAATTACTCTTCTCCATTCGATCGATTATCTATTCTCAATCCACGAACCATTTTCAAAAATTAAATGTTTTTCACAAAGCAGACCATCTTCACCTAATTCGTCTAAAACCTTGATGTACTTCGTTCTAAGTTTGTCTTGAAGTTGTGGTTCATCAATTAAATGTGCTTTGGAGAGATTGTGTGAAGCGTCTGCGATCTTAACTTGCAGAGCGATCTTATTACCTTTGAGTCGAGGTAGATAATGCGCAAAATAATCCTCCCCTGACCTCTTCGTCATTGCGTCTATTGACCCATAAAGCTCATCACCAAAACTGGCTTTGATTTCAGCTATCACTTTTCCCCGAAATTCGGCAGGTTCAGCATCTTCAATTGCATCATGAAGCAGTCCGACAATCTCATATGATTCTCCTAGGTGAGCTACGCGTGAAGCGACATCAAATATATGAGCCATATAAGGGTAGCCTTTTTTGTCAAATTGATCCTTATGAACTTTGGAGGCTATTTCTGATGCTTTACTAACTAAGTTCAAGTGATCCACCTTTCAGCATATGGGGACGTTAAACGTTTTTTTATCAGAACGTCTTGAGATTTATCGAATCCTTGGCAAATTCGTTATTTTCATCTGCGATTACAATATTAACTGACCACATTTCGTTCCCGCTGGGGTCATCTAGTGTTTGACTGGTGACGAATTTTTTGTCACTCAAAAACTCTATAAGACCCTCGTCTTCTAACAATTCAATGAATTGTGCGTCGGTATATGTTTCTATCTGAGCAGTAGATAAAAAAAACGTGAGTAGAGTTATTTGATCAGTTGCCCAGCACTCGGCACGATATGGCCTACCATCTGATAAAACGCCGTCAGCCCAACCAATATCTATGTCATCGCTGTCTGCAGTCTTAGATGTATTTCGAGTTATACCGGTTCTGTCGGGGGAATGAAACATAGAGGCATCCGCATTTGAGTGAATATTTTATCCATCCAATATTTAGTATATGTAGACCAAAAAAAGTAATCTAGATTTTTTAAACTCTTAAATGTTAAGGATACGTGGGTGTATGAGGAGTCCTCTCAAATATTGGATTTCAGGGGATAAAATCCTTCCTCAGGTGTGAGTTCATCAATTGATTTAACCACCGATACTGAATCACCATATCCGAGGCTCCAAGCATCAGAGTCGTTGAAAATAAGTAGCAACTTTTCATCTTTTGACTCTATTTCCACGCACATTACATGGTCTGTATCGTTAGCGTTTGGGTTACATAAAACTGAAGTTATCTTATGTTTAATAGCGTCCTTTGATTTAAAATGCTCCTTGGGAGTGGAGTTTTCGCAGATGTCATAATATTCCTCTTCACCGACCAGCTTCCACATGAGGTTAAGCCTTATATCCTCACACCAGCGTTCGAATTCCTCCCAGTCACCAAATGCTTTATCGTCTAGGTCCGGTAGATGAAGCCATGCGTGGCCTGTGAAATTGAGCCCTTTCCCCATCGCTTCGTACAAAAATATAATTCCGTCTGCGTCTGGTTCGACGGAACTACCATAACTTTCTCGGAACTTTTCAAAGATATCTGCCGGACACTCAACGATCATCTTGATTACGCTCTTCCCAAATATAACTAAGTTGGCATAAATCGCTAGCGATCACACTCCGATATTATAAGTTATTTTAACTATTAAATTCACTCGTCTGTATTAGTAATACTACCCAACAGCAGGAGTCCCATCTGGTGAAGTGGGGGTACCCCCTAAGTGGGTTCGGCGTATCTAAGAATTGGGGTTGTTTTATTGGCAAATCGACAGGCCCTAAGACAAAAGAAGGCCGAAAGCGATGCGGTATAGTCAAGACTGTGCATGGAGGTAAAACTAGAGCCATTCGTGCCGCACGGCCAGCAAAGATGGCGGAACTTAAGGTGATTGAGAAGATAATTGAGAAATGGTAGTGTGAATTCAGATGCACGTAAGGGAGTTCGCCAGTGTTGAGAAATGTATTAGCGGTGTTACTTTTACGCCCGCGGCAGTGCGAATGCCCCAATCACCCTGGAACCAGTCTAAATAGATCGACTAAGTAACATATTAACAAAGGGTTAGTGATCTAATTTCCTCGAAAGGTCATCGAAATGCATGGAGATGATCATTGTATTTATGCTCACGTGGTCAAGTTGAGCCGAAATCAGGAAAAATTATTTGACTTTGAATTGCATTCGAAGTTCAAGCATGGAATTAGTACTGCAATTTTTCCCAAAAGGCCCTTAAATTTGGCCGACAACCTATGTGATTACTCGGGGGGAAACCCGAAAATGAAACGAACACAAGCCTCAGGGTCGATGGTGGATGGAC
>CAZFNA010000108.1:0-4147 GCA_964520465.1 uncultured Pseudomonadales bacterium
GCAAAATATAAGCGCTTACTTTCCAGAAAGGTCATTAGTAATCCGGGCTGGATCGGACACGCGCTATATTGTGGTAAAAACATGGCAGCAATTGACAGCTTTGGTTTCGATTTTTAGTCTGCTGGTTTGGACTGCAGTAGCTTCGGCTGGTTTTTCCTGGAACTATTGGGCTCGCGTCGGAGTTGAATTAGAATTGAACGAGACAGTTATTTCTAATCAAACGTTTTTAGCGCAGCTTGAAAGTGATCAGAAGCATGCTTACGAGCTACGTCAATTATATGATACCGAAGTTAAAAAAAATGAAGAGTGGATTTCTCGATATCAGACAATCCGTGAATTTTCTGCTGATACTCTTACCGAACAACCACCTGAAAAAATCACTGCTTTTTTGCCATGGTTAAAAGCCAGTCTTAAGGACGAGGTCAAAAAAAACCAGGTCTGGGATTGGCGTTTTCAAGATATCCGGGACGTTACAGCACAAATTTTGAATGAGGATACACCTGACACGGCTAGTAGGTTTATTCCTTGGCTCACAGACCGATTAGAGGTTCGAGTCTCGGCAGTTGAGGCCTCTAACAGCCAACTTAACAGACTTGTAATGGATATGTCGGAGTCTGTCTCTGAGATCTCTGGCCATTCACCTCCGGTATCTGTTCAGGATGCCGGGCCCTGGCTAACAAATGTGGCTGGAGATTTGTCGATGGCATACGAGACACAATCTGATGCTATGGAGTTGTTGCATGATGTAATGACGCAAACTCTTCAGGCCGGATTTGCGACGATAGAAGAAACTTCTTTGGCGGATCCTGAATTTGCGGGCCTCGCACCATCTTTTGGAACTGGAGGGCCGAGTACTCTTGACTTGTCTGCGAAAGAGCATGTGTTCGAGCGATTTGCAGACCGATCAAAGCGTTTAATGAAGCTAAGCAAAGACTGGCAACAGTTACAACAGCTTCTGGAGTGTGCTCCACTTGCTCCCCCTGTGGACTATTATAATTTGACTAGCAAATACGGAAATCGAAAGGATCCATTTACTAAGAAGCCGGCTTGGCACCAGGGTGTTGATTTGGGTGCTTGGCCTGGGTCTCGTGTTCGTGCAACAGCTCCTGGCGTGGTCACCTATTCGGGAAATAAAGGGGGATACGGCCGTTTTATTTTGATTGACCACGGTTGTGGTATTGAGACGGCATATGGGCATTTAAAAAAAACTCATGTAAAAAAAGGTCAGGTGCTTAAATATCGCGATACGATTGGCGAGGTTGGAAGTACGGGTCGATCGACCGGACCACATGTGCATTACGAAATACGCATCAAAGGGAAACCAGTTGACCCGTATAAATTTATCGAGGCAGGACGTTATGTTTTCAAAGAACAAAAACTCACAGTCGCAGTCGCAGGCGAGAAGTGATCAAAGGAGTCAATCAATGAAATCGGCAAATGAATCTTTCGCGGTACTCGCGCCTAATTTAGTAGTGTCAGGAAATCTTGTTTCTGAGGGAAATATTCATGTTGATGGAACCGTTGAAGGTGATGTGCAGACTGTGCATTTGACAATCGGCGCCACCGGCGTCGTGAAAGGTCGGATTTTTGGTCGAGAGATAAAAATATCAGGTCGTGTACAGGGCTCTATTACTGCATGTGAAGTGGTTCTTGAAGAGTCAGCAGTGATAGAAGGGGATATCCATTATCAGTCCTTGTCGGTCGCTCGAGGCGCTCGAATGAATGGCAACTGCCAGTATTCAGAAGCTGATTTAGACATAAATGCATTGAGCGGGAAGAAACGTCCTGTCAAGGCTGACGATGCATTGGCTTTTGGTGACGCGGCTTTGGAAGCAGCCTCCGCAAAAACTAATGCGGCTCGCGCCAAACCGACCCCAGTATAGGAAGATAATATGGCGCGGGATAGGGATATACGGAAACTCATTTCACCAGACGCGTTATTTCAGCGTTTCGCTGATTTGTTCCGGGGATTCTTTTTGCTGTGTTTTGTAATGTTGGCAATACTTGGATTAGTTGGGACTGGATATTTTTCAATTCAGGTGGTCGTGTCTGATGCACCGGATGCTCCGTCTATGAGAAAGACAATTGAAGCTTTTTCTGCTCCCAACGTATCTGAATTTGAACTATTTTCGAATCGTCTTTTGCAGGGTCAGATTTTGTGGCCTCAAATTGTGGTTCCTGTTGATGTTGCTAAAGTCAGTCTGACAGACAAGGAAAAAAAATCGATACGGGCCGTCTCGGCGCTTTTGGAGTCACTTCTTGCCTCGCGTGGCGTTGAGAAAGATGATCTGCGTCGCAAAAGTGTGGCTCGTCTGATTGAGCACACACATCAACGGCTCAGCTTAAAGCCAGGAATACCTGATTTTTCGTTTGTAGCCTTGTTCTTTGACCATGTCATGGAAGCTTCATTGCAGCCTGCTTTCTTTCCCACCAATGCGTCTGTGGCTGGTCAGGCAAGAGAGAGGGTGGATCGATATCTAATCGAATATCCATTGTTGCATGTGCAATGGTTTGCAGAGCAAGTATCTGATCGTGCTTTGACTATGGCGCGTGGTTCGGATCAGGAAGCATCAGCAATGGCCGATTATCAACTCGCACTTGCGCTCGCAAATCAGAAAACTCAGCGGAACGCAGTATTGATGATGGTATCTTTAGTGATGTTCGCGCTGAGTGCACTATTATTTTTGTTGATTCGTATTGAGCGGAATCAAACGCTGCAGACGCAATATATGGCAAATCGATATGTGATGTATATGCCTACTTCGCAAGCAGACCCCTAATTCTATGAGTTAATTTGCAGAGCTTTCGAACGATTAGAAGAAAGTACCGGAAGAAATATCTCTTGACATGTCTAAGGTATAGAAGTGGCATTGTTAATGGTGCATCGCTCTAACTGAGACAACAGGGATTGCAATTTCTGCAGTTTTCCCGGATTCAAATTGAAGAACTAGATTAATCATTGTCCCTGCTTTGAGCGATTCTCTCACGTCAAGTAGCATGATGTGATATCCACCTGGTGTCATCTTCATCGTTTGACCTGGGTGTATCGTAAAGCCCTCTGGTGCCTCGCGCATCCTCATAACACCGTCGTCGTTAATATGCTTGTGTAACTCGACAACATCCGCCGCGTCACTTGATACGCGAACTAGACGATCTCCTTTTGCCGATCGTATCTCGCCATAAGCGCCTGAGTTTGGCATTTGTCCGATTGTCGCTCGAGCTTTGAATTTTGACAGCACGAGCCCGCTCAATTCGATTGTATCGAATTGCATCTCATGCCCTTTGTGATTTGTATCCATAGCGGTGGCACTGAATGAAGCGAATGCAACTATAAGACTTGTTAGTAAATACTTCATGTTATCTCTCCCTTCAAATTTCGAACGTTCTTGGTCTAGCTAAGTGTGGGTGGAGTGGGATTTTGATGATTTGTGCCCTGATTCGAACTAAAGAATACAGATTAACTTTACAATAAATAAGCCCTCGAATCAGTTGCGGTTTTACTTAATTCCTTTTGTGAATATGTAGGGATGAAAAACAGGCAAAACTCGTAGGAGTTCTCCCTGCCGTAGAAAGAATGCAGATTGTGCTAGTCCATTACCATTAATATTTGTCATTTAATCATAGGGAAAAGATGCAAGGGCTCAGAAAATACCAAGATCATTCTGAGTCAGTTTATTTTGAATCACATCCTTTTGGATGGTTAATATGTTTGGCATCACAAATCTTAGGTGTGATAACTCAGCACCCTCAAAAACGGAATTTCAGCTTACGCTGGTGTATTAAAATTAATAAATGGAATATTTCGTACAATCGTCCCATCGTTATTTTGATCTATTCTTTACTGTACTTTTTCTTCAAGAAGCTCTAAGCGTCGGCCCAAATTAGTCAAAGTTGATGAAGTATTAATCTTAGTTCTCCAATCTGAAACAGAAATCTCCAGTCGCATCCGCTTAAAAAAGCTATTAGAAGGTTGAAACCATTTATAAGAATCGCTGCCAGTAACATGTTTGTTGATGGATCTTCTCAGATTGTGCACCTTGGGACTTTAAGTACAGTAGAATAAGTTGGATCGAAACGAGAGATATGGATGATTTTGCTATGTCAACGCTAAATGAAATTGACTCTTATTGCATTCAGCCAAATCCGG
>CAZFNA010000109.1:0-4033 GCA_964520465.1 uncultured Pseudomonadales bacterium
AGCCGCTTCAACAAATAATTTGTCAACGTGTGATCGAGCACGCAAAGCGATGCGCATGCGATATGCATGCTCTTTTCTGGAATCACCTTTTAAAGACACAGCCTTTTCATACTCATTTTGAGCTTCTTTCTTTAAGTTTTTTTCACTTGGGCCAAATAACGCCATTTTATTATTCCCTACCTCCAGAGAGCGCCATGATTTTTCTGAGCTTTTTTACATTTGCTGAAAGCAATTGGCTCACTCGGGATTCGCTGATATCTAAAACAGCACCTATCTCTTTTAAATTCATATCTTCTGTGTAGTAGAGAGCCATGATTATCTGATCTCGTTCGGAGAGTTTTGATATTCCATCCGTTAGCATATCATTGATGATTGAATCTGCTACTTCTTCTTCTGGCTCATATCCACGATGAGCGGCGGTATTAAGCATCTCTTCTTCGGCCGCGTCTGAGTCAACCATTAACATCTGGTGTGCGTGCGATCGTTCTTTCTGGTACTCCGATGCATCCTTACCCATAAACTCTGCAAGTTCTGATTGAGTGGGAGCACGACCCAGCGTAGTTGCGAGTTCCTGGGTAGCTACATTTGTTCCTCGGATATGGGAGATCGCTGACCGTGGCAATACAGAGATTCTGCGGACCTCATCTAAAATGGCTCCCCGAATTCGTGTTCGTGCAAAGATTTCAAAATCTACGCCCCTAGAGGCATCAAAATTTTGCGATGCCTCAATTAGCCCAATCATACCAACTTGAATAAGCTCATCAACATCCATTACCTGGGGTATTCGAGTTTTGAGGTGAAGGGCTGTCCTTTTGACAAGACCGACATGTTTTAAAATCGGATCTTGTCCTTGACTCTGGACTTGATTATAAAGATCTAAATCAGCCATAATTTGCCTCAAATGTTGGATTTACAAGCCTTTCAACGAAAAATTGCAATCCCCCGCTTTGCTTTAAGTCGATGTTAAGTGACTCGATTTCTTTCGCTAGATTTGTAAAGTTGCGAGAGGCTGCTGAACCTGGAGCATGGGTGACTACTGGCGAATATTTTTTGGCTGCCTCTAATATCAATTCATCATTTTGAATGCTATGAATATAATCTATGTTTAATTCTAGGAATTTTAGGCAGACGGCATTTAGACGATGGTGCAGAAGCTGCCCGGATTCCTGGTTAGGAACCCCATTAGGGATCAACCCAATATTGGTGTAGTTTTCCTCTGCCCGGAGTACTTTGATAATTCCGTAGGCGTCTGCTATCGATGAAGGCTCATCTCGAACTACGATTAGAGTGTGATGACAGGCCTTCAGAAAGCATATTACAGCGGGAGATATTCCGGCTGCGACGTCAACTATTAAATAGTCGAGCGGCTCTTTAAAATCAGAAAAAAGTTGAATAATTCCGCGCAATTCTGCCTCAGATAAATCCGCCATTCTACCTAAACCAGAAGCACCAGGCACAACAAAAATATCTTTTGGTCCTCGCACAACGATTTCGCTAAAGCTTTTTTCGCCAGAAATGACGTGGCTAAAATTAAATTCAGGCCGAATGCCCAGGGTAAGTTGGACGTTAGCAAGACCTAGATCGCCATCAAATAACATGACTTGCTTGCCTGTACTAGCAAGGGCAATCGCGAGGTTTGACGATACTGTTGTTTTGCCAACGCCGCCTTTACCGCTTGCGATTCCGATTATTTTAAGGTCGCTCATAGCTTAGATGTTTCGCCTCAAGATAGTTTGTTGCTGGATGGGGATGAGTAGCTTCGATCCGAAGGGTCTGCCCTTAATCCAATCAAGGTGTTGAGTGTAGACGTCTCTGGCTCTATTTGTCGACTTTCAGCGACGTGTTTAGGTGTCTCTTCCTTCAATTCTTTTGCCTGCCATCCGAAAATAGTTAGCGCTGTCTCTAACAGCTTATCAATCTCAACTGGGCACGCCGGGTTGGAAAGATTCGAGTCCAGCGTATTCAGCCAAAGCCGCAGATCAGATCGATTGCATAGCGCATCGATTAAAACCCACATGTCATCAGCTGCATTCATCCGGCAGATATTGATACTGTCCCATGCCTGATGTGTACCGAATACGCGGGCACAGGTTGATCTTGTAATTTCAGAATTGACTACTAAGTGCATTAGTGTCCCTGGAATGCAATCTTGGATTTTGGCATAGGTCGTGTCTAGGTTTACTCCACTAGTATCAACTAAAATACATTGATCTTCTGGTAATTCACTAATAAGAGCTTCAAGAACTTCTGAGGTATTGGCTCTAAAACACTTCACGCCAAATTCCGCACACATTAATTGGGTTTGACTCCATGCTCCAAGCTTTGAATCTGCATAGTTAATAACTGTAATACTGTCAGCCCCTGTTTTCGAACTTAACTGCCCTAAAAGCTTGCCAATTAGCGTAGTCTTTCCTGATCCTGTAAGACCTAGAAATGCATGTACTCCTGTTAGCTCGGCTGGGTCTTGGTCTGCGGTGAAAAGCGATTCTGAAAGTACGCTTTTTACGCGATTAATGGCCGCTTCCTGGGTTGTTAAGCCTTTCACTTCATCAACTAAAAGTATCTTCAGCCGATTTGGAATAGACTGATTCGCCAGATTCATTTGTAAATCTGTTTCATCTGATCTGACGTCTTGTCTCCATGCAGAAGCATTTTTCATTTCCGCCAGCTCTTTCTTTAAAATATGCATTTCCGACTTAAAAAGATCAACAATTTCTTGGGCACGATCGGATTCATGCTTGGCATGTTCCTTTGTTAAGTCCCCATGCAAAATTGAATTGAAGTTTTTCTGGGAATTTTGGCTCGTTGATTTCTGTGGCTCAAGTAATAGGGCGTCCGGAACGTCGATGAGTGAGGCATCGTGACTGATGTCGATTGCGACGATCATTTCGAATCTCTGATTAGCTCGCTGGCTCGAGATCACCAATGCATCTGAGCCGAATTGTTTCCTTACCAATTCCATTGCCTGTTTGCTGTCTTTGCCAATAACGCGTTTAAGTTCCATGATAATAATTCCTTACTCTGCCTGCTTGATTTGAGCAGATATGGTTGCAACTACACTAACGGACTGATCTTCGGGGATCTCTGTGTAAGAGAGAACGGTGAGATCTTGAATGCGTGAGCGGACTAGATTAGATAGCCAAGGTCGTATAATCGGGGAGACAACAAGTATGGCGGGTTGTCCTTTATCTTCGATCTTTTGGGTTTCAGTTCGCATTGATTGGAATAAAGCTTCTGCCAGTTCGGGATCAATGGTAAGCGTCTTACTTTGATGTGACTGTTGAGCAGCATTATGTAGCATCTGTTCAAGTTGGGGATCCAGGGTCATTACGGGCATTTCTTCAGACATGTCAACCAGCCCTTGCACAATCATACGTCCCAACTTCGGACGAATAAGCGCTGTCAGCTCATCTGGATCTTGGTTTTTCCCGGCTTCTTCGTTGAGTACCTCGAGAATGGTGCGCATGTCTCTTATAGGTACTCCGTCTCGCAGCAGATTTTGAAGTGTCCGAGTGACGACAGCAAGCCCCAGTTTTCCGGGCACTAAATTCTCAACAAGCTTTGGAGATCTCTCCGCTGTTTTATCTAAAATTTGCTGAACTTCGTCATGACCTAGTAATTCTGGAGAGGCCCCGTAGAGAAGACTATTTAGATGTGTGGCAATCGCAGTTGGTGGGTCAACAACTGTATACCCAAGTGTGCGGGCATGATCTCGCTGAGAGGGCTCGATCCAGAATGCGTCCAAACCGAAGGCTGGTTCTTTCGTAGCGAGCCCTTCTATTGGTGTTGTGATATGGCCAGGATTAATAGCTAGTTCTTTGCCGCTATAACTTTGGCCGCGGCCTCTAAGTACTCCATTAACCAATAAGTGATATGTATTCGGCTCTAGGTCCAAGTTGTCTCGAATACGCACCGGTTGGATCAAGAAGCCAAGTTCTGTTGACAGTTTTTTCCTGACACCTTTCACTCGGCTAAGTAATTGACCCCCGCTTTCGGTATTGACTAAAGGGATAAGACCGTATCCGATTTCCAG
>CAZFNA010000110.1:0-3942 GCA_964520465.1 uncultured Pseudomonadales bacterium
CGCCTAATCGTGTTGTAAAAAACGTCTCGTCACCAAGCAGTGCTGTGACGGGCCATAGATCCTTACTCCATGTAAGATCATCAAACTCGACAGCTTTGACGGTCATCTATTAGTTGACTTTTGTTGGAGATAAACGCTTGAGAGCTTGCTCGTAACGTATCCGGATTGACGGCACAATTTGTCTCAGTAGGTCACTTTCCAGACTATCTTGAAGCTGGATAAGACGCTGATCCTCAGCTGATGTGTCCTCACCGCGATCTACGTAGAAAAGAGTGGTTCGGATTTTTGTTTCGGGAATTAGTTCAATGAGATCGCTCCCAATGAGACTATATTTCAACTCAAGTGTGAGTTCAGTCTGCTTGCCCTTGGATACAGGGCCTAAAATCCGCTTATAAGATATAGGTAAGGTAAGCTTTAAGACAGGGTTAGATCCGCTAGCTATGACGCTCGTCCCCTGTTCTGTTAATTGTCTAATTATTTCTTTAATAAAGGGTGAATATGGATCGGTCGTCTCGATACGAATTCTTTGGGGCAATTTGCCTGCTAGCTCCGCTGTTCCACGCAACCGAAATCCACAACCTGGCAAAAGGCCGACTGTAAAAAAAAGAAAGTTACGTCGGTTAATCATGTAGGCTTCACCACTAAGTTAACGAGCTTTTGGGGGACCAGTACGGCTTTTACTTCTGTCATGCCGATCAGGAACTTTGCAACTTGCGGCTCCTCTCGAGCCTTTGTTAGGATCATATCTTTTTCGGCATTAGTAGCAACTTGGATTCGACCACGTAACTTTCCATTGACTTGAACAACAATGGTCATCGTATTACGGGTGAGGGCCTCTTCGCGAACCTCAGGCCAAGTAGCATGCATTAGTGATTTACTATGCCCGCAACTCTTCCACAAGTGCTCGGAGAGATGCGGGGTGATTGGTGACAGTAGGACGATAATGGCTTCGATAGTCTCCGACTGTATTCTCCAGTCTAAGGCTGTTTTGGCCTCAAATTTGGATACGCTATTAGTTAGCTCCATCACTGAAGCGATGGCCGTATTGAAATGATATCTACGCCCTATATCGTCAGATACTTTCGCAATAGTTTCATGAAGTTTTCTGTATAGCTCACGAGATCCTTCAGATAGAGAATTTAAGTCCACAGCACCATTAGTGTTATGTTGCTTGGATTGAACATGATCAGCAACCAACGTGTAGATCCGTTTAAGAAAACGATACGCCCCAGCCACCCCATCATCTGACCATTCCAACGAAAGCTCTGGCGGAGCGGCAAACATTATAAATAGCCTAACGGTATCTGCGCCATACTGATCAATAAGTTCTTGAGGATCAACCGTATTACCCTTGGATTTTGACATTTTCGAGCCGTCTTTCAGCACCATGCCCTGAGTAAGGAGTTTCTTAAATGGTTCGCTGCTCTCGAGAAGATCTAGATCTCGTAATACTTTGTGAAAAAAGCGCGCGTAAAGTAAGTGCAGAATGGCATGCTCAATACCGCCAACGTACAAATCAACTGGCAACCATTGATTAGCGTGGTCATCGAGTATTGCGTTATCAGAGAATGCGCTGGCAAATCTCGCGTAATACCAGCTAGATTCCATAAACGTATCAAACGTATCGGTTTCGCGGGTGGCAGGGCGACCCGTATCGGGATCGATAGTGTTCACAAAATCTGCCCGGCGGGCTAATGGATTTCCCAATCCGTCGACAACTACATCTTCTGGTAAGAGAACAGGAAGATCATTGTCACGCACTGTTTTTAAACCATCCTCAGTATGAATGATGGGGATAGGACAACCCCAATAACGCTGGCGACCAACACCCCAGTCACGCAGCCGATAGTTGATTTTAACTTTGCCGATTCCTTGTTCTTCTAATGCACAAGCGATTGCTTTAAATGCCTGATCGAATAGGAGTCCGTTAAAGACCCCGGAATTAACAGTTATTCCAGTTTTTTGACTCCAGGCTGTTTGGGTTAGGTCGTAACTTGGATCGTCTCCAACGGGAGCGATTACAGCTTTTATAGGTAAGCCGTACTCCATTGCAAATTCCCAGTCACGCTGATCATGTCCTGGGACCGCCATCACTGCACCGGAGCCATAGTCCATGAGGACAAAGTTAGCAATCCAAATGGGGATTTCTTCTCCGGTGAAGGGATGGATAACATATTCATTTATCGCCATACCTTTTTTAGGTGCCTGAACGATATCCACTTCCGCAGCTGACATTTGATTGCATTCGTCAATGAAGGCCATAATTAAGGGATTAGAGCTAGCAGCATGCTTGGCTAAGGGATGCTGTGTGGCCACTGCAACGTAAGTAATACCCATTATGGTATCTGGTCGCGTTGTATAGACACTTAAAAATTTATTTGAATTTTTAAGTGTGAAACTGAACTCTACCCCCTGGCTTTTACCTATCCAGTTTCTTTGCATCGTTTTAACTTTCTCTGGCCAATCGACATTGTCTAAATCATCGAGAAGTTCTTCGGCATAATCAGTGATACGAATGAACCATTGGTCAATTTCACGTTGCTCAACCAATGCGCCAGACCGCCAACCACGTCCTTCAATCACCTGCTCATTAGCCAATACGGTCTGGTCTTCTGGATCCCAGTTCACTCGAGCTTTCTTTCTATAGGCTAGGCCTTTATCGACCATTCGAGTGAACAACCATTGCTCCCATCGATAGTAATCTGGTGTGCAAGTTGCAAACTCTCGGTCCCAGTCATACCCGAAACCAAGACGTTTCAGTTGTCGGCGCATTAGATTAATATTTTCATAGGTCCATGCCGCTGGAGGTAACTGATTCTTGATAGCGGCATTCTCGGCTGGCATACCGAATGCATCCCAGCCCATGGGTTGTAGAACATTGAATCCCTTCATCGTCATGAAACGACTAATCACGTCCCCAATGGTATAATTACGCACATGTCCCATATGCAAATTGCCAGAGGGATAGGGAAACATACAGAGACAATAAAACTTTGGTTTATTCGGCTCTTCCGTCGTCTTAAATATGTGATTTGAATCCCAGTCGCGCTGGATTTCCGGTTCAATGACCTGGGGTTGGTAGTCGCGCTCCATGAGCTCTTACTAGTCCTTCGAGTTATAAGACTAGAGGATAGCGTTTCAGCTCACGCACTGTAAGGGAAAGGATAAAAAAAAACGGTTTATACGCGAATTTCCACATCAATTTTTCTGGAGGCGGCCAAAATGATGATGAGCAGAATAACTAATGGGACTTCACCAGCCTGAGAGTATGGTGTGATTGTATTCGCTGGAATGACATTATAAGTCAGCGTACCTCTTTCAAAACGATTGAGGGACGACTGAATTCGTCCATTGGCATCAATGAAAGCCGTCAAACCGTCGTTAGTAGCTCGTACGACGGGTTTCCCTAACTCACGCGCACGTATCTGAGCGATCTGGAGATGCTGATGTGGACCGATAGAGTTACCGAACCAGGTGTCGTTAGAAACAGTTAAAATGATATTAGCTTGCTGGGCAAGCCGACGAGTCTGTGTGGTGTAAGCAATTTCATAACAAATCAGGGGGGCGATTCGAACTGATTTATGGATTAGTAAATTCTCTTGGTCGCCTGGAATGATATGTGACATGGGTAGATCAAAAAAAGTTATTATGCCACGCAGTATCGACTCTAGAGGTACGTATTCACCAAATGGGACAAGGCGTGTTTTATCATAAGTTCCATGCCCAAGTCCGAGGGTTATGAGCCTGTTTGTATATCTTCCGTCCTTTTGACCAAGAATCCCAGTAATCAAAGTCTGATTTTTTGTCAACAGCATCATCTCAAGGTCTGGTAAAACCGAATTTACTTGGGATTCTGTGATGGGAAGAGCTGTCTCTGGCCATATCATAATCGATGCATCTTGGGACAAGCCCTCAGAGACATGTAATGCCAGAATTTTATTT
>CAZFNA010000111.1:0-3727 GCA_964520465.1 uncultured Pseudomonadales bacterium
ATAAGCATCACCGCATAGAGATGTCTTGAGCTTAAGATGTGATTTAATTTTGGTGATTTGTCCACGAACCGCTTTCAACGGCACATGCATTTTGAGAAATAATTGAGCTTCAATAGCATTTGTCCAGACCAAGGTTTCAAAGTTGTGTTCTTGCATTTTTCCGTTTTTTGTTTGAATAGTCACTCTGTGATTCGATTCGATTGAATCGACAGCCTTGATCTCGTGGTAATTGTGAACCTGAATCAAGGGATGAGCTAGAAGTGTTTCAACACAGGCTTTGGGATTCAGCCAACCCGCTTGAGGTATATACAATCCCCCTGACCTCAGCAGATTACCAGCTAGATCGGATGCTTCAGATCTAGACACTGGTTTAATCAAAGATCCAGATTTAGGTAATGCCTTGATCAACTTTCTCTGATGCGCCTCATCAGTTGCATTCTTGGCAACTAGAATTACACCGGTCTGATGCCAAGTTGAGTCACTCATTTGCAAAAACCAATGAGTTAAACCAGCCAGTGCCTGCATTTGAATTAAGCTGGTAGGCGTAGATTCAATGCTTAATTTAGCGTAAGTAATACCCTGTGTGTTTCCTGATGCGCCCGAGGCAGGTATTAGCTTATCAAAAACAGTCACTGGATATCCGCGGCGAGCGAGACCGTTTGCAACCCATGCGCCGGCAAGACCAGCGCCTATTACGACAATACTTCTTGGCCGGATCGCGGGAGTATTTGGTGCGAATGGAGAGCGTTTTGGTTGGCCATGGTATGTGGCTTGAATTCGTTCACGTTTTCCACCAAATCCGGGCACCTTTTTGACATCGAATCCAGCGGAAGCGAGTCCATCTTGAACAGTGCGGGCTGCCGTGTATGTACTAACGGTAGCTAAAGACTTTGAACGAGCAGCGATTATCTCAAATAGCTTGCTATTCCAGAGTTCTGGATTTCGCTCTGGTGCAAAGCCATCCAGGCACCAAGCATCAATAGTTCCAGTCAGATTAGCAAAAACAGTATTTGCATCCCCAAAGTGCAAATCCAGAATGATCTGGCCATGATGGAAAATACGACGATGACACGTGGGTATGGCTTGGGGCCAGACGTTGATGAGTTGATGTGCTAATTGAAGTAACTCTGCTGTCAGCGGGAGTCGGTTAAGTATTTTGTCTAAGTCTTTACCCGTAAGCGGAAATAGCTCAGCAGAAACCCACTGAAGCCGCGCCGTCTTGGGTGCATTTTTGATAAAGCATAGTGATGCCAACAAAAATGTTAATCCGGTCCCAAAACCAGTTTCACCGATCCGGATTACTTGGAAAGGCTCCAGTGTTTGAAATCGGCTGGCCAGTTTGTTGCCCTCGATGAAAACAACTTTGCGTTCATTTATGGGATCGTTGACGGAGAAGTAGTAATCATTAAACGCTGGTACTCTGAATAAATCCTGATTATCGAGTACGGCTTGCGTAATAAGGGGATACTGTCTCACAGTGTATTGTCGATTCTAGTTTTCCTCATTCGAGGCATTAACATCCCAATGAACCAGCCAAAAGCTATAGTTAATGCCCCAAGCGCAAACCATGCTTTAGATGAGTCGTCCCCTATGGCAAGCTTTTCTGCGATAAGCGTCTCATTGTTGGAAATTAAAGCTTGGCGCTCAGTTTCAAGCGTAAGAAGCCGAGTTCGAATTGTAATTGAATCGCCGGCAGTAGATAGAAACTCCTTGAATTCAGATTCTTTCGTGGCTAGCTGGTTCTTTATTTCTTCTAAAGACTGGTTTGAAAATTGGCTCTGAGCGGTAAGTTTTTCTACAGTTTTGCGGAGCCGTCTGATGGTCTCTTTCTGTTTTGCCACCAGCGTCTTCAGTCGAAGGGCTCGGAGAAAGGCGGGAGGATTTTTTTCTAGATAACGATCAAGAATAAATCCTTCGCGTCCTTGCTTGTCTTTAATTTTTGTATAGCCTGAACCGAATGTCTGAAGTACCTCAATCTGAGTTCCAGCCTTAAGATATCTGATAATTCGATATTCTCTCGATTCTCCCGAGCGAACTGGAATTTCAAGATTTTCTGTAATGTAAGTTTCTTCAGCATTCGCTGTCGGAGCGACAGTCAAAAAAATCCAGACCATAACGAAAATGGACTTTGACAAGTTCTGATGCATCTCAGTCCTCCTCTTTATGAGCTTTCACTTCAGAAGCATGGCGGCTAATCCATAAGCCTTGGCTCAGGAGAAAAATAAAAGTTAGTCCCAATAATCCAAATAACTTAAAGTTAACCCAGACTGCTTCGGAAAATTGATAGGCTACAATGAGATTTAAAATACCTGTAATTACGAAGAAAAAAATCCAGGCAAAGGATAGCTTTTCCCAGCTCGAGGCTGAAAGCTCAATAGCATGACTTAACAGCCTTTGAATGATCGGTTTCTTCCCGAAAAAATGACTGCCGAAAAATGCGATCGCAAAGAGCCAATTCACCACGGTTGGCTTCCACATGATGAACCAGCTATTATTGAGCAGTAAAGTTAATCCGCCCAGTACAATAACTAAGCAAAGGGTTACAAGTGCCATCTTTTCAACTTTTTTAGTAAGCCAATACGTCACTCCAACTTGCAGTATGGTGATTGGGATTAGAACTGCTGTCGCGGTTATGAGGTTTCCTGTGGCTTTATACACAGCAAAAAAGATAAGGATAGGTAGGAAATCAAATAATACTTTCATCGAGCGGCCTCGTTAATTTCTGGCATCATACCGGTTTTAGATCAAAGGGTAGATTTGTCTGTGGCACAGTTTTTCGCAATACACCCTGAAAATCCTCAAAGGCGTCTCATTCAGCAGGCGGCTGATGCTATTCGCGCAGGGGGAACTGTAGTCATTCCAACAGATTCTGGGTATGCACTGAGTTGCGCACTAGAGAATAAGTCTGGCGTCGATGTTATCCGTCAAATTCGGCGCCTAGACGACAAGCACAATTTCACGTTGTTGTGTCGCGATTTATCTGAAATTTCAGTTTATGCGCGTTTAGAAAATCAGGAATATCGGATGCTGAAAGCCTATACACCTGGTACTTATACTTTTATTCTGAAAGCAACACGCGAAGTTCCTCGGCGTCTCCTCCACCCCAAGCGAAAGCAGATTGGTATTAGAGTGCCAGATAATCTTATTGCGCTGGATCTCTTGGCCAACCTTGGAGAGCCCCTGATGACGTCGACGTTGATGTTGCCGGGGGATAATTTGCCCATGACCGATCCCTGTGAAATCAACGATGTCTTAGGGCATCAGGTAAGTGTAGTTGTCGATGGTGGATTTTGTGGATTTGAGGGAACGACGGTTATTGATTTAACTGGGGAGCTGCCCATCGTTGTGAGGCAAGGAGCTGGAGATGCTTCAGCTTTTTCCGAACTTGGGTAACCTTGGTATGATTAGTTTTAGAAGACAGATTTTGAGGAGTTGGATTTGAGTGGGGTTGATCCGTCGCATCGTGTGTTGTCAGGGATGAGGCCGACTGGCAGGTTGCATTTAGGACACTATCATGGTGTTTTGAAAAACTGGATTCAGTTGCAACATGAATACGAATGCTTCTTTTTTGTTGCCGACTGGCATGCGCTGACTACTCACTATCAAGATACTCGCGGTATCGATCAAGCGATTACTGACATGATGATTGACTGGCTGGCAGCTGGCGTTAATCCAGGTTCAGCCACATTATTTTTACAGTCTCAAGTGGTAGCCCATGCTGAGTTAC
>CAZFNA010000112.1:0-3695 GCA_964520465.1 uncultured Pseudomonadales bacterium
TAAACCATCTCGAAGAAACAGCAAAAGAGGTCAGCTCTCAATTTGATGGCACTATAATTCGCCATACTTTGCAACAACATGGCCAGCTCTCAGGGCCAGGTATCCGAGGAGGCATAGGAGATCATTATGGGACGTTGAAGGTCATTCTCACAGGCGAACTCGATGGCCCGGCCAACGACGTAATTATTGATGCGTGGCGAGAAAAAATTCGGCTACCTAGTGGAATTGAGAAATTCTCAATTCGGCAAGCTCAAGGGGGTCCACCATCTAAACCTATTGAAATTAAAATCACTGGTGGAACCGCCGAAAATCTAAAAATCGCTTCGCTGGAAATTCAGAACATTCTTAAGCGCTATCCTGGTGTTTCAAATATAGATGATGACTTGCCATTTGGAGCCGAACAACTGGTTGTCAAAATTACTCCCCAAGGCAGACAGCTAAATTTGAGTTCGCAACAACTCGCAAGACAGCTCAGAGGTGCGTTTGAAGGCCGAACTCTGCAGACTTTTTATGAGGACGGGGTCGAAGTAGACGTATTGTTGTCCCTCACTAAAACTGAACGCGACCGGCTGTCTACCTTAGATCGTCTTCCAATAATAACTCCTGATGGCACAATAGTTCCATTACCAGTTGTTGCAACGTTTGAGTCAAGACGAGGCCTTGATAAACTAAGACGAACCGACGGGCAAATGAGCCTAGTCGTAAGTGCAGATATTAATAACTTATCAGCAAATGCCGCCGAGATTTTAGCCGACATTAAGGATACAGCTTTACCTGAGATTGCGGCAAGATACGGTCTCAAATCGAATATTCAAGGGAGAGCGCAGGATCGCGAGGAGACTTTTGCTGACATGAAAGTTGGTGTAATTATTGCTCTAATTTTGATCTACGTTATTCTTGCCGCAGTCTTTTCAAGTTACTCGTGGCCATTTGCAATATTAATTTCGATACCCCTGGGCCTTACTGGCGCTATAGGCGGACATTGGCTCATGGGTCTTGATCTGACAGTACTTTCATTGTTTGGCTTTTTTGGTCTCTCAGGAATAGTGATCAACGATTCAATCGTTTTAGTTGATACTTACAGGCGACTCATTGAAGCAGGCGAAGACCATATCGATGCTATTGTCAAAGCAAGTTGCCTGCGATTCAGGGCTGTCTTGGTAACTTCTCTAACAACAATTGCAGGCCTAACCCCTATATTATTTGAAACGTCACCCCAAGCTCAATTCTTAATTCCAATGGCTACCACCATAGTGTTTGGATTAGCTTACGGGACCGTCCTAGTGCTCATGGTAGTACCCTCGATTCTGAGTCTCATCGAGCGAAATCAAAATCGAAAAAGTGACAGGTATTCGACCACAGCTGATACTGAAGAGATGCCTCACTAATCCTCAAATGCCTAGCTAGAGCACTCGCTATAAATGGTAAATATTTGGGTGCACCCTTTACAACCCCTAAAGGCGACAGGTCGGGTGCATCAGTCTCGATAAGCAAACGATCTCTGGGAATTGACTGAAACACAGCAACGGATCTCGGAACAGGCCTCCATGTTATGAGTCCACTAGCGCTCAAATAACCGCCCAGATTTAGATAGATGTTAGCGATCTCTTGTGAGCCGCTAAATGCATGGATAACAAAACGCGTACATTGAGTTTTTTTCAATGACGCGATCACTTCCCCGTGAGACCTTACAGCGTGAATGATGACGGGCCGATCCAGCTCGCGAGCAAGGCATAACTGATCTTCGAAGCACGCACACTGCATTTTAAAGGCTGGCATATGAGACCGGTAATCAAGTCCAATCTCGCCAACAGGTGACAGAGGATTTTCGATGAGTAATCGCTCAAGTTCGCATAGCCAACTTTTATTTCGAGTGACCTTATGCGGATGTAGGCCAAACGCAGCATACGGAACCCGCCCATTGAGCCACTTCCATTGCTGGGGGTCAGTCCCTGTTGCAATGAAACTTACCGATGCCTCTTGTGCCTCACGCAGCACAACTGCAACTGGGGAAGACATCAACTCCAAATGTGCGTTGATATCCACCCACATTAGCTAGTGCTCCCGAGTCTCCAAGAACTTTACATCAGGCCAACGGTCTTGCATCAATCGTAGATTTGCTCTCGATGGCGCCAGGTAAGTCAAATATCCACCCCCATCATTCGCAAGGTTATCGAAAGCTTTCTTGCTAAATTCGACAAGCATTTTTGGATCATCACATTTTATCCAGCGAGCCGTAAAGATATTGACTTGATCATAAACAGCTTCCGCTTTGTATTCGGCGAGCAACCGAAATGCCACCACATCAAACTGCAGTGTTCCAACCGCACCGACGATGAGCTCATTATTTTTATGGGGCATGAAGACTTGAGTTGCACCCTCTTCCGCTAATTGAGTTAATCCCTTTTGAAGTTGCTTTGTTTTTAACGGGTCTTTTAAACGCACGCGTCTAAAGAGTTCTGGCGCGAAATGCGGGATTCCCGTAAATTGGAGATTCTCACCTTGGGTAAACGTATCGCCAATTTGAATCGTTCCATGATTATGAAGCCCTAAAATATCTCCGGCAAAAGCCTCTTCTGCAGAAGAGCGGTCGCCTGCCAGAAACGTCACGGCATCGGAAATTCGAACATCTTTTCCAGTACGAGTGTGCTTAATCTTCATCCCTTTTTTATAAGCTCCTGAACAAACACGTAAAAACGCTATCCGATCTCGATGTTTTGGATCCATATTAGCTTGGATTTTAAACACGAAGCCTGAGAATTCATCTTCTGTGGGCTCCACCATTCTTGTCTCACTTTCCCGAGCAATCGGCGGAGGCGCATAATCAACAAAATCATCGAGCATTTCCCGCACCCCGAAATTGCCCATCGCCGTGCCGAAGAAAATGGGAGTCAATTCGCCAGCAAGAAAATCCTGCGTATTAAAACTAGGCGTTGCATCACGAACTAGTTCAACTTGATTAGCAAAATCCTGCCATTCGGAGCCAAGTAATTCGCGAGCCAGATCAGAATCCAGCCCCTCAATTTTTACATCATCAGGTACTCGATGACCTTGTCCTTTGAGGTAAACGTGAATCGTATCAGTCGTTAAGTGATAAATTCCCTTAAAATGAGGCCCCATTCCGATCGGCCAAGTAACGGGGGTTGCTTGGATTTTCAAAACGTCTTCGACTTCGTCCATTAGCTCAATCGGATCCCGGATATCACGATCAAGCTTGTTAACGAATGTTATAATGGGAGTTGTTCTGAGCCGACACACCTGCATTAACTTAATGGTGCGTCCCTCTACCCCTTTTACGCCATCGAGGACCATCAAAGCCGAGTCAACGGCTGTCAGCGTCCGGTATGTATCTTCCGAGAAGTCTTCGTGGCCGGGAGTATCTAAAAGATTCACTACACGATCTTTGTACGGGAATTGCATTACAGAGGTTGTCACCGAAATGCCACGTTCCTGCTCCATTTGCATCCAGTCAGAAGTTGCGTGTCGTGACGCTTTGCGCGCCTTAACCGTCCCTGCTACTGAGATGGCATTGCCGAACAATAACAACTTTTCAGTCATTGTTGTCTTTCCAGCATCTGGATGGGAAATTATGGCAAACGTACGCCGAATCGCTCTTTGCCGTTCAATGTCATTCACTTTTATTCTCATTAATGATCGTGGGCGCGAAAGTGGGCGAAGTGTATAGAATTGTAGTT
>CAZFNA010000113.1:0-3673 GCA_964520465.1 uncultured Pseudomonadales bacterium
ACCACTGGATAAACGAAACGGGCGCGTTATCGGTGGGCCAAATTCAGGCGATTGCTGAAGTTGTGTGGTCAGATGAACCTTAATAAGACCAATGCTAGGTGAACTAAAGATTCTCATGGAGGAGAATCATCGCCCTGCTAATGCATTGCTTACTAACAATGGAATTGACGTGTTACTAACAATATTGTGATGACTAGGAGACCTTTAAATGATTAGCGATTGGAACGATGTAATAGCGGAGTTCAACGACCTCTCCGTGATAAATTGGCGGGAGCAATCCATGCAGATGGGGCTCTTAAGGCTTTGCACTATGCCGGAAAACCCCTCGATATCGTCGACCCTTATCGATATGGAGGTGGCCTATCGGAATGCGCAATATCCAGACGAAATATGCACAGAAATCATGAGGTCGACGACCGATCGCTTAGTGAGCTTGAGGCTGGTGAGCGAACATGTAGGCGATTGCTGATGCTCTATTGCCGGGTGCATCTGACGATCATTATTGCAATGTGAAATAAAATTTTTACTGGAGGAGAATTACTTCATTGTTGAGTAATAATCTCCCGCATCTGGAGTTGCCGCTCACAAAATTAGGTATCGTCAGTCTAATTTTTTAGACCTTGTCATTTCAGTATCAACTATTATGTATTAAACGATCTTGCCGGAGATGCGTGCGATGCTACGAAAACCCAGACGTACAAATAACAAATTTCGAGAGCAGATCCGTCTCGCTTACTCTGACGTGATTAAACTTAATGTCATGGAAGAGGGTTTATCGGAAATCGACCTATCTGGTTACCCCAAACTCGAGCATCTTTGTGTAAATTACAATCAACTAACAGAATTAGACCTATCACATACGCCCAAACTTAGAGTATTAAGGTGTCGTAAGAATCAACTTATCAACTTGGATCTAGCGCACACGCCCAATTTAGAAATCCTAGATGTTGGTTGGAATAACCTAACAGAACTTGATTTATCTCACTCTTTAAAACTGATCGAGTTAGGCTGTGACAATAATAATTTAGGTAAGATTGATTTTCCCTTAATGGCCGATCTTATAAAGTTGGACTGTAGCTCGGCTCGATTGATGGAGCTAGATCTTTCACAAATGCCTCACTTAAAACAATTGGATTGCTCTGGCAATAAGTTAAGTTCATTAGACTTATCTGCTATTTCTGATCTCGGAGAGTTGCAGTGCTCTGAGATAGGTCTTAAAACATTAGACCTATCTCCCGTCCACAATCTTAAGTTTCTGATGTGTTCAAAAAATAAGTTTGTTAGCCTTGATTTGCATTCATTGCAAAGTCTTTTGAGTTTGACATGTTGTTGCAATGAACTGCCAGAATTAGATCTATCGCATACCCCAAATTTGGTACTTTTAAAGTGTGACGGAAACCAATTAGTCGATATAGATTTATCCCAAGTACCTAGCCTAAGGTATTTGTTTTGCTACGATAATAATCTCTCAGCTTTAAATTTGTCCCACGTCCAAGATTTAAAATGGATCAGATGCGAAACAGTCACTTTGAAGGCCACTGATATTAATACCCTATATAAAAAATCCCATGATGAAACGCAAACAGCATTTTTGTACGAGATAGGCGATTTACAATCTGAATTTTGGGAATGGAAAGAGAGGGGGATGGTCTTCGGTGATGATGATATTTTTATGGAAGAACTTTAGAATATGACTTGGTGGGTGAAGGCGGCAACAAATTATATGTAGACATATAACGTATGATTTCGGAATAATACATCATAAATTTTGTTATCGACAAGGCGGCACCGCTCTTGGAAAAGACAAAGACGACTCTTCTTCACCGACTGTATCTCAGCTTTTCAATCAGATACCTATTAGTGCTTTTGGTCTATCCGGTCATAGTCGCGCTAGAACCCATCTCCAGACTGACAAATTCATGGGTTCGAATAGAGTTTATGACTGTGTCCGTAATTCTTGTCTTATTGCTCTGCATTACTGGTTTGGGCATTCTTAAGAGTCGGTTTGGGGCGGGTGATCCCTTGAAATACAGCTTAAGGAATGCCGCTCTCTTGGGTCCTTTCGTGGCAATGTCACTGACTCTTGGATTTCTTATTTATGATGGCCAAAGTTTCTGTGGCTTAGGTTTTAATGGAGACGATCTCAAAGCTTACTTCAACGCCCCCCATCGCAAATATCCTTGGGCATTTCGGTATACACCATATTTTCCTCCAATTGAGTAGTGCCAACTCATAGCAGAAGTCCCATCTGGTTAAAGGGGGTATACCCCTTCCGTCACTAATCTCGAACATATCCTGACCCTTGATGTCTAAATAAACGGATTAATTCACCATTAGGGTAATGGGCGCAGTATTACAGAGAATTGTTTTTATGCGAAAAAAATACATATCTATATTGCTTACATTACTGATGGTTGGTTGCTCTGCACCCATATCAGTCACGCAATTAGATACTCTTGACGTGGACTCTAGGGAATTCGTTCTGTTGAATTCAGGACAATATGACTCAAGACTTCGCATAGCACTTGCGAAATACGGATTTAAATTGAAGTTCAACCCGAGCACTAATGTTGTTACCTCAACTGAGGAGTCACCGTTTCATTCTGATGCCTTTTTTCCTTCCAACGTGAGGTATGGTTTGAGATTTTCTTACCAAAAAGACATCAAATGTCTATGGAATAGTGAGTGGTTGATCCACGGTGTGATCGAAGTCACTGATCTTTCGAAAAATGATGTAGTTCTTATAATAGAAAAAGGCGGGATGACGGGTTCATGCAAAGACCTGAGAGATCAAGTATTTCCAGAGCTAGCAAAAGCTTTGAACGAAGTATGGAATCCCTGACCCCAAATTAAACCTAAAGTTTGTTCCCATAATAGCGAAAGTTCTACATTTAAATGCAGCGTCCCAAAGCAATGGCGTTATTTGTACCGCTCTGTCGAAGAGTGAGCCGATGATTGGCGATTAACGAAAGCTGCGCACTCAGCGTAATCCCAGTTCTCTGAGTTCTTGCATTACCTTGTCCCTAGCATCAAGTGCCCGCTGTTTATCAACGCCGATCAGTTTCTGTTGCGGCACATGATCTTTATGCAATGCTTTCTTTGTAAACAAATCGCTCAGAACACCAAGCACCTCGTCAACAGAGGGCCAGCTAAACCTGCCCATCTGCCGTTCTTTGACGATGTATTCCATCGCTTCATCAATTTGGCTTCGATCATATTTGCCAATCAACTTGGCGTACTGCCGTCTCGCTTGCTGCAATGCTGTATGCGTATCATAAAGACTCAACATCTTTGCTTTACCGTAAACACCATTCATCCGCATAAACAAATACCGGGTCGCGTCCTGTTCTTTTTGAGAGAAGACAACCTCTGTTTTTTCTGAATCAGAATTCGTCGTAGTCGTAAATGGTGAAGGGGTCTGAAGATTTGTAAGAACCTGTTGGAGTTGATCCTTTGTTTTGTTGTTTATTTTTTGCATCATCAATATCCCATTCACGTAGGCGTTCTCGCCAGTTGATTGGATTGCCGTTGACAGATAGCCAGTTGGTTTTTTTGTAGGTGTTAAAGAATCGAAATGTGTTTACTGAAGTCAGCCCCTCTTGAATTGCATAATCATTAACATGATCAAAATTCAATGGCGCTAGAGTAGTAGTATTAAGTTTATTATTAGATT
>CAZFNA010000114.1:0-3616 GCA_964520465.1 uncultured Pseudomonadales bacterium
GATATCTGCCAGAACCATAGGCCTCATGGCTACAGGACCCTCTTTAAAGAAGTCAATTTGCTTCTCGACAATGCAAGTGCCAACTTTGAGCAGAGTTTCAGAGCGACTTTTAAGGCTTTTGACGAACCAGCGAGCTTCTTGCAGCTGATTTTTCAAATAGTCATTGGTCTCACTCTTGTCACCTGCCTTAATAAAGTTCTGGTAAGTATGGTTAATGCTGACCTTCGGAAGAGCCTCCGGGTTAAGTTCTACCATCCACCCGTCTTTTTTTCTACTTACTAGTAGATCTGGGGTAATGTATTCGGGCTCTGCGCTGCCAATGTTACTACCAGGTTTTGGGTCTAGCGAACGAATTAGAACAAGTGAAAGATCAAGTTCTTCATCGCTGCACTTCAAGATCCGTTTTAGACTATTGCGATTGTTTTTCGTCAGTAAATCCAAATGATGCCGCACAAGGTTTAGTGATAATTTTACGTCACCACCTAGTAGGCCAATCGCCTCCAACTGCACAGCGAGGCATTCGGAAAGGTCGCGAGCACCCACGCCAATTGGATCCAGTCGCTGGATTTGGTGTAGGACGCATTCAACTTCATCTAGCTCTAGATCTACTAGTTCTTGACCCAAAGCTTCAGTAATTTCATGAAGGTCTGCGTCTAAAACTCCGTTGGAGTTAATGGAGTCCACTAGAACGCGAGCGATTAGTCGGTCGCGTTCGGTGAGCGGCATTAGGTTCAATTGCCACAATAAATGCGCTGATAGGGTTGTTGCTTCTGATGTTCGACTTTCGAAACTCTCATACTCATCGTCAGAGGGGGCATTTGTGATCGGCCGGTTGAGATCGAAATGGTTGGTGTCTGACCATTCCGTTTCAATAGCGACTTCCACTGATTCAACTGGTGTATCTTGCTCTCTAACGGTCTCATTTTTGGATGAATTACTTTGTTCTAGTTCATCTTCTCTTTCGAGCAGGGGATTTTCTTCTAGAGCCCGAGTGATCTCTTGCTGCAGATCGAGCGTCGACATCTGCAGCAATTTAATAGCTTGCTGCAGCTGAGGGGTCATGGTCAGGCTTTGCCCGATTTTAAGTTGAAGTGCCTGTTTCATTGGTGAAGTGTCATTGAAAATTGTTCGCCAAGATAGACCTGTCGAACATCGTTGTTTACCAATAGACTCTCAGGGGAGCCTTCAGCCAGTACTTTACCCTCATTCACTACATAGCCGCGATGACAGATTCCAAGGGTTTCCCTGACATTATGATCTGTAACTAATATCCCTATACCCCGGTCGGCTAAATGTAGAATGATGGCTTGAATATCTGCTACCGAAATTGGATCTACGCCCGCAAAAGGCTCATCGAGCAACATGAATTTTGGGTTCAAGCAGAGCGCTCGGGCGATTTCCACACGCCTCCTTTCGCCGCCGGATAATGCCATACCTTTAGTGGAGGACAGATGAGCGAGATGGAACTCATCAAGTAATCGTTCGCGTTCACTTTTACGATCATTTTTCGAAAGATCTGATCGTAATTCTAAAATCGCCATCAAATTATCCGACACACTGAGTTTTCGAAACACAGATGCTTCTTGGGGAAGATAACCTAGTCCTGCATTCGCCCGACCGTGCATTGGAATACGTGTGATGTCGTGCTCGCCAATAAAAATTTGGCCAGCATCAAGCGTTACTAGTCCGACGATCATATAGAAGCTTGTAGTCTTACCAGCACCATTTGGTCCGAGTAGACCGACTATCTCGCTGGGACTGACGGTTATCGAAAGATCGGAGACTACTTCCCGTCCTTTGTAAGACTTTTTAAGATGGCGGACGATGAGGCTTGTCATTTTCTCTTCGGTTGCATCATCATAATTACGCGTTTTGAAGGTTTGCCTGTGGCACTAATTTCTCCGGTCGTTAGATCATATATTATTTGGGGCCCCGAGAACTGTGAATCATTTGTATGAATTTCTGCATCACCACTAAGTATCGCTTGGTCACTATCGTATGAGTAATAAATCGTTTGTGCTTGGCCTCGAATTGGTTCTTGATCCTCTTTATTCCTGAGATTTTCAAAGCGGGCAGGAGAACCATTGGAGATAAATGTCTCCACTAGCCCAGCTTTATTAGTCTTCAATTTAACTAAATCTCCTTGCAGTTTCAGTGTACCCTGCGTTACCACTACTGCACCCTTATATTCGGCTTCATTTTGTGTTTCATTTATCACAGCATTATCTGCAGTAATTTCTATTTTTCGATCTCGATCCTCAGGGAGTGCGACCACTGTCGTTGAAATTAGTATGGCTAATCCGATAAAGTAATACTTCGCCATTGCATTCTCACTTTGTGACCCAGGGAATATTCACTTGTATTAAGGTCCAGCACCAACTTATTGCCTATACTTTCCGCAAAACCTTGAGAAAGTATAGTGCTTCCATCAGAGGTGACTAGATCGGTAGATTGATCCCAATATAGCGTATCGCCAGTTAATTTCCATGGCGCGTTTCTATAGTCTAATCGATTAATGATGATATTTTTTTTTAAACGCAACTGATTTTGATCGGCGGTCAATATTCCAAAATCGGCCTTAATAAACCAAGTCCCCTCTGCTCGGTTGAGCCACAGTCTTGGATTGATCAATTCTGCGTTTGATCGTCTGCCAAAATCAAGCAAACTAGTTGCAGCTAGGGTATTTTTCACCCTTCCATTTCGATCAAACTGTCGTTGATAAATGCCCTCCATAAAGGCATCTGGCCGCAGGTCCGTTATTTCTTTTAATTCGGGATCAAATGTATTTTTTATTATTGGTTCTGACATGCCGATGATTAGAGCAGTAAAAGTAACGCCCGCAAGCATAAGTCCATTTAAAGCTATCACAATAATTTTTCGTTATATAATTCGAGTGGGTTAAACCCCTGAGCTTCCAGCACAAATTCGCATAGCTCTCTCACAGCCCCATGCCCTCCGCTCACTAAACTAACAAAAGAAGCACGGTTCCGGACTTTCTTGGGCGCATTTGGCACGCTGGCAAAAAATCCAGCTACTGTGAGGGTCGTTAGGTCTGGAAAGTCATCACCCATGTAACCTAAGTTTTTTTTCGCGAGCGATAATTCTTCACCAAGCTCTTTGAGTGCTTGGCCTTTGTCCTGACGCCCTTGGATAACGTGATCCACATCAAGTTCAAAAAATCGTCGCTCAACCATTGGCGATTGACGTCCGGTAATAATGGCCGTTTGAATTCCTGCTTTTTGTAATAACTTTAAGCCCAAGCCATCAAGGACATTAAAAGCTTTTAGTGCTTCCCCATTTAGATTGTAATATAGCGACCCATCAGTGAACACGCCGTCTACATCGAATGCCATTAGTCGAACAGTTTGTGCGCTCAAAGGACGCCTGCCTGAAGTAGATCATGCATATTGAGTACACCGATTGGGAGGCCATGTTCTAAAACAACCAATGCATTGATTCGTTTTTCTTCCATTAATCTTAAGGCCTTTGCTGCCAGAGTCCCTGTACTGACTGTACTTCCACCCATAGTCATGACATCTCTGATTTTTAAATCTCTAAGATCATGCCCTGCCTCGATGGCACGCCGGAGGTCGCCATCAGAAAATACACCAACAAG
>CAZFNA010000115.1:0-3550 GCA_964520465.1 uncultured Pseudomonadales bacterium
GTAGGTCCGATCAGAATTAGCGCAGAAGAATCTTGGGACATGCAACCTCAGTAGTATAGAACTCGCTAACTTATTAATGGTAGCAGGTCTCATTTGAAGGCTCGAATCGGAGTTTTTTTATTCGCTCCCACATTGACGACTATGGATTACAGACTCGGGGGGTTTAAGTTGCATTTTTTCACGCAATCTCTAGCTCTTCTGAGTTTTAGATATCAATGAAGTATGCTCTGCCCAAATTTTCCCCAGATTCAAAAACTACCGAATCCGCAAAAATAAGACTTGTAGCACTTTGATAATTTCACCGAATATTAGGGCTATAACAACGAGATCAGTCAAGCAGCATTATAGATAAACAACCCATAGCTTTTTATTCGGATACATCACTCTAATGCTATAGCAATTAATTCCATTAGGTGCAGTGATGCCTGTTGCTGTTAGTTTGAATCATATTCTTACCTAACCATTGAATGACAACACTACTCTTCCTGAGAGCCAATTAATCATTTTTCGTAGCACATAACTGAGGCCATATTTAAAAAGCCAAACAAAAAATTAAAATCATTCAAAGATATATTAGCTTTGTAATTTAGGTAAACTCAGAGTCTATGTGGAAAGCAAATATACAGTGGCTGAAATGATTCGTGTGTTTTTCAGTCTCGCGATACTCTCGGCCGTCATTGGAGTAACTGGCGTAATAGGAGGGTATTTATATTTAAAGCCAGGCCTCCCAAATGTTGAATTACTAAGAACTGTTCAGCTTCAGACGCCACTTCAAATCATGACCTCAGATGGAAAGCTTATGGCGCAGTTTGGCGAAAAAAAGCGCGACCCAGTAAGTATTCACGAAGTTCCCCTTAATCTAATCCGAGCGTTCCTGGCGGCTGAGGATGATAATTTTCGAGACCACGTTGGGATCGATCCACTGGGTCTTGCCCGGGCAGCTTGGCAATTAGTGTCTAGTGGTAAAATACAGTCTGGCGGATCAACGATTACGATGCAGGTGGCAAAAAATTATTTCCTAAGCCAGGAACGCACTTTTGCAAGGAAATTTAGGGAAATATTGCTTGCGTTAGAAATTGAGAAAGCTCTTGGCAAAGACGAAATTCTTGAGTTGTATTTTAACGTTATTTTTCTTGGCCATCGTGCCTATGGCGTAAATGCAGCTGCCAGAATCTATTATGGCAAGAACCTAGATGAGCTTTCTTTGGCTGAAGTAGCAATGATCGCTGGGTTACCCAAAGCACCTTCAAAATACAATCCAATCGCCAATCCAGAGCGCGCAAAAGAACGACGTGATTGGATTTTGGGCCGAATGTTAAAGCTTGGCTTTATTGAGCAATATGATTTCAATATTGCAATAAATCAGGCTGTGACGGCATCTATACATGGTGTCCAGTTAGACCTAACAGCGCCTTACGTAGCAGAGGCTGCTCGGCGAATCGCATTGGAGATATTTGCTGATCGAGCATATACCGATGGACTACGCATATTCACCACAGTCCATAGTGAGCATCAACAATACGCGCAAAATGCGGTAATTAAAGGCCTCCTAGAGTACGATCGCCGTCATGGCTGGCGAGGCATTAAACAGAAGTTCGAGGGGTCTAATCCAATCGAATGGAAGAAGCGACTTGCTAAGATCGATACCATTGGGCCACTCAAACCAGCAGTTGTTCTATCAGTGACCAAAAGCTCAATTCAAGCGGTAACTGTAAATGAAGAGAAAATTATTATTGAAAAAGCGGGTTTTAAGTGGGCTCGTGAATATCAAAGTGTTAACAGTATCGGATCGCCCGTCAAAGATGCACGCACACTTCTACAACGTGGAGACTTGATTCGCGTCCTAAAAGATGAAAAAGGCTGGTGGTTAGCGCAAAAACCTGAAGTCGAAGCCGGTTTCATTGCCCTTAATCCTGATACCGGTGCCATACTCGCTATGATTGGTGGTTTTAACTATTTTGAGTCGAAATTCAACAGAGCAACAAAAGGTGGGCGGCTCGTTGGGTCGGGCATTAAACCTCTAATATACACAGCAGCGCTGGAGTCAGGCATGACTCCAGCGACTTTGATCAATGATGCACCAGTTGTCTTCGATCAAACTGAAGGAGCTACTGACTGGCGTCCGCAAAATTCGGGAGGTACTTTCCTGGGACCAACCCGACTTCGAAAAGCGTTATATAGATCACGTAACTTAGTCTCTGTTCGACTAGTTCGCAAACTTGGCATCAATCAAATAATCGGGATCGCCCAACGTTTTGGCCTCGATGTCAAAAAACTCCCTCGCGATCTATCACTTTCTCTTGGGACGGCATCGCTCACCCCTCTCGAAATGGCGGAAACTTATTCAATCTTTGCAAATGGTGGCTATCAAATAAAAAGCCATTTAATCGATCGGATTGAATCATCAGATGGAATTACTCTGTATCAAACGGTACCCGTAAGTGTCTGTAGAGAACTATGTGAAGGTCGTTCGACCTCCGTCGATTTAGATTTTGACAACAGAATAAGGCCATCAACATCGGATTTTTTAAAACCCGATCACACTGGCCATGATGCCCCGAGAGTTATAGATAAACGTATTCATTTTTTGATGAACGATATGTTAAAGGATGTCGTAAATCTAGGTACCGCGAAAAAAGCAAAAAAACTAGGGCGGAAAGATATTGCGGGAAAGACAGGAACAACTAATGATCAAATAGATGCGTGGTTTAGCGGTTACCAGAAGAATATGGTTGCATCGGTTTGGGTCGGATTCGATAAACCAAAAACACTCGGACGCTCAGAGTATGGTGGGCGTGCCGCACTTCCGATCTGGATAGAGTTTATGAAACATGCTTTGAGTGATACCGAAGAGGAGTTACCACAGCTTCCTTCAGGTGTAGTAGCTACACGTATTGATCCTGAGACTGGAAAGAGAGCCCGCGCGTCACAGAAAAATTCGATACGCGAATTTTTTTTGCTAGAGCACCCGCCGAAAGACCCACTGCCAAGTACCCTAATACCGCCTGATGGGAATCAGTCAATCCAATCACCCCAACAGCTATTCTGAAGTACACGAACTAGATTCATGTTATCCCGCAAATTAAAAACCAAAGGAGCATAGATCGAGTAGACATCAACTAGCAGCATTAGCCTGTTTCAGAAGAGCTTATTCAATTTGTAAGTTCTACCGCTATTGCCGCCATTTCCCGCTAAATCTTACATTAAAATAGTCACTTATTGATACGCCCTAGAGTCTATTCGTATGATTTATAAACACATTGGGAAAGGAAGGTAGATTCACAAGGCATTGACAATCCTCATGTCGGCCTCTGACCGACCCCTTGTTAAAATCTTTCGTCGTCCACGCCATCATGTGACAGGGCTTTCCAATCGAAAATTCATTTAGCGTTCATGAAAAGCAGATGCTAGAACTCAGAAGGCTAGTCAGTACTTTACAGAAACTGGAGAATGATCCAACGCAAACTGTTCTCAGGGAGCTAGCTCGCTCAGAGCTAGATGGCTACTTCCCATCACAGTAAAGGGACGTTTGGAACAACGTACCCGGGAT
>CAZFNA010000116.1:0-3531 GCA_964520465.1 uncultured Pseudomonadales bacterium
GGTAAAGCCCTAAGTATGTCCGATCGTAAAAACCAAAAAACCCAAAAGCGCTGGGAATCTTTCCTGGCTTTCGTCAGTGGTGAAGCACTAACCAATCAGTCAATCAGTCGTGGCCTGAGGGATTGGCTGAAAGCACAAGCAGGTAGAAACGTTCAAGATCAAACCTTGAAACGAGAGTTGGGAGTAATTCGTGCCGTATTGAATTACGTGAGACAAACGAAAGGACTTGAGCTCCAGTGGGTATTGCCACGCATTGAAATTACAACGGAGGAAAAAAAACGCCCAGTCATTCCAAAAGAAACCTATCTAATGCTATGGCACCTGATCCAAGATGAGGCAACCAGAATGTACCAGCCTTGGAAAGAGTTTATTTTTACTATTCTATGTCAGTCCTCGACCACCGTGTCGGAGCTGATGCGCTTGGAGCGCCAAGACGTCCACCTGAACGCGAAAACGCCTCACATCAGCCCGTACACGAGCACCATCAAAAAAAAAGATCGCAAGCGCATAATACCTTTGCCGTTCCGGGTGGAAAGACTTAAAGAACTTTTACAATTGATGGATCAAGGGCAACCTACAGTATTTCCTCGGTCACTGGTCACCATGACTAACAACGGATACCAATGGGCGACCTCTGAATCCAATATTAACCGTCAGCTCAATACCTATTTAAAAGCCTGTGGTTCGGGACAGGACGGATTTACGACCTCCAGCACTCGCCTCAGTTTCGAACTGTACTTGTACTCCATCGATGCCAATCCAATCGATATCCTGTACCTTTTAGGATGGACAGGAGCTCATAGAGGTAACCGAAGCCTAAAGCATGATGATCGTTACAGGATCGAATCTGACGAAATGTTTAGACGCCTTGAAATAATAGTAAAACGAGCGATGGAATTTCTCAACGATAAGGAGGTAAAGGCCGTTCACATCTGACAAGCTGGAATGCATCTAGATCATCTAATGCAAACTTTAGAATGCTCCATGTAGCCATCAAAGGGGACGCAGGAAGTACGTCAGAATTTGATCCGGATCTAGCCTCTCTTTAAAAGGCTAGGGGGATTCTTTACGGTCATCTAGAAACTCTCATGTCCTCTGCGAGAGCCCAAAGGAATAAAGAAGTAAAATTCCAAACGTATTACAAAATTTCGGCCACCCCCGTTAGTTTCTAAAAGTCTCATGACAGGATTTGCATGCTCTGGCCATGCTAAAGAAATTTTTAGAGGCTAGTTCAAAATCACTAACGACCAGTGCGCTATTCAATCTAGTGGCTGCCTGCGCATAATCTAAACTCATTTTCTGAAATCTCTCGAAATCCTCCCAAATATCCCCGCTTGCATCTGAATTATTGTTCATAGAAGCTCCGCTTTCTGGAGGGAAATAGGATATTAATTTTCCAGACCAATCAATATGAAAATTGACAGCTTTCTGAGCGCCCGATAGATCCTCTGTCTTTATAGCTTCTCGAAGGGCTTTCATACTTTTTTTTGACAATTTAAAGTTGAGTTGCCGATCTCGGATTACATCTCCTGACGCCAAAGGACTAACTGTCGATATAAGAAAAATTCCACAAAAAATAAGGCCCAACTTATACATCATAATCTTATGCAAAACCCTCTCCATGTTGGTTTAAGCAAACTTTACTCAAACACCTTATCAAAAGATAATTTCTTCAAAATAAATGCAGTTGCCGCAAATGCTTAATTGGTCGATTATTCATGAAAGTTACAATTAATTAACCAACAAAAATTAAGTTTTAGAGTGATCCATCTAACCTCAGCCCCTAAGACACATCTTTGCATTTTTTTCTGGCGGTGAGGCTGGATCTATCTCAGCACTAGTCATTTACGTATAGAATGTTCATTCCATGCTGCAACCATGGCTTCAGGAGAAAGATGATAATCATCAATGTGCCAAATACCGTTAGAAATTCCATCCCCTCTGTCCGTTAATTTATGGACATCTAGAAATTCAAAGCCTTTTTCGCTTGCCTTAGCTTTGAGTAGGCCATTAAATATTCGAATCAGTTCAGCTAGTCCAACAACTTCTTCTTTTAGACTAATTTTTGTTCCAAGATTCGGGCATGGTACCCCTTGAATAATAATATTATGCGTACAATTTACATTGATTTTAGCAACATAAGAAAGATAATTTGCTACGGTCTCTAAGATAATTTGCTTGAGGTCTTCTTCTGGTAATTTAGCTTTAAGTTGCGGTATCCCATTATCTAATCGGCAGTCAATCTCCCCGATCACTAGCAAAACTTCACTAGATTTTGGGATCGACCGTAGTGCACTCTCAAATTTATTTTTATATTGATTTCTTCTGGAATTCCCCAAATGCCATTGCTTACACCCCTTAATCAAAAGCGATTCACATAGGAAATCACGCTCCAGATATTCAATGCAAAGTGCATGGCTAACTAGTGCATGACTTTCACCAATTACATAAAGCTTTTGATGAGGGACTGAATCAATAAGAACTGCTGGCTCACTCTGATGCCACTCTAGTATTGAATGCAAATAGCGCCAATAAATATTCTCATTTTTGTACTCTAGGGACACTTTTTCTTGAATCGCAGAAGATGCTGAGAGGTAATTTTTACTGGCAGTAAAATCATTTTCTAGGAATTTAAAAATAGCAAGGTTAACCCCGGCTCTGAGCCCAGTATTTTCACTATCTATTTTTATCACATCTTCTGACCGCTGCGTCGCTTCCTTTATGTCACTCGCATAGGCAAGAATTACTGATAAGTTCATCATCGCTTCCGCATAATCCAACTTAATCGCTATAGCCTGCCTGTAGCTGCCTTCAGCCTCTTGTACTTTGCCTAGTTTTTGAAGGGTGACGCCTAAGTTATTATGAGCTTCAGCAAAGTCTGGTTTTAATACTATCGCTTGTGCATAACTATTCTCAGCCTCTTCCAACCTACCCAGCTTTTGAAGCAGATCCCCCAAGTTATTGCGGGCTTCAGCATAATCAAAATTCAGCAATATCGATTGCTTATAGCTGTCTTCAGCCTCTTCCAATCTGCCAAGATTTGTTAGCGTAACGCCCAAATTATTATGAGCTTCAGCAAAGTCCGATTTCAACACTATTGCTTGCCGATAACTATTTTCAGCCTCTTCCAATCTGCCCAGTCCTTTAAGTGTGTTACCCAAGTTACTATGGGCCTCTGCAAAGTCAGGTTTTAATTCTATCACCTGTTTATAGCTGGCTTCAGCCTCTTCTAATCTGTCCAGATCTTGCAGAACGTTGCCCAAATTACTATGGGCCTCTGCAAAGTTTGGCTTCAGAGCTAGCGCTCGCCTACAAAATAACTTGGCCTCTTCTAGGTTGCCTAATTCAAGCAGCACATTACCCAAGTTACTATAAGCTTCGGCATAATCATTTTTCAGCTCTATCGCTTTTCTGTAGCTTATTTCAGCCTTTTTCAACATAGCTTTTTCGTGCAACAAATGACTCAATTCCAACAACGCATTCCCAAAGTTATTATGCGCTTCAGCAAAATCAGGTTGGATCTCCAGTGCT
>CAZFNA010000117.1:0-3418 GCA_964520465.1 uncultured Pseudomonadales bacterium
CTTTTTAATGCGGCATCCGCTTGGCCCAATTCGAGCTCAAGGCGCGCCAGACGCAGAGATACCATTGCCTTAAGCTCCGGAAACTCAAGGACGGATTCTGCGAAGGTCAGTTGGCTAACAGCTAGATCAAAATCACCGCGCTCTGCAGCTTGCGCAGCCACTATTCCGGCACCTAACGCCGCATAATTTGAGCTAGAATGCATCTCCCGCAGACCACCAAGAACTGACAGCAATCTCTCATAATCGGATTCCGTTTCATGATCTGCAAAATTAACAGCTGATAACTCGATCAATTCCTGGTAGCGACCAGCCGCATCTGACTGTTGATCAATTTGGTATTGCTGCCATTGCTGGTACCCAATAACTGACCCGGCTCCAACAGCGATCGCCATGAAGAGGCCAAGGCCATTCTGTAGGAGCCAGCGCTTGAGCGCCTCGCCTTGTTCCTCATCTGTTTTTAGATAATCCATTATGCGTCCTTAAATTCTGACATCCGTGTTAATAGTGCATCATGCGAAATCGTTTCTTGTTCGCCGCCGCGCAGCGGCTTAAATACCACCTGTTGGTTTCTGAGCTCGGTTTCACCTATGATTAGTCCGACACGCGCGCCTGATTTATCGGCCTTCTTCAGTTGACTTTTAAGGCTGCCTCCACCTATCTGCGTCATCACCCGAAGTGATGGAAACATTCCTCGTAGCGTTCGAGCCAACTGACGGATTGCCGGCTCACAGTCGGATTGCTGCGGCATTAAAAATAAATCAGCCTGCGTAGTAAATCCGTTTGGTATAACGCTAAGCGCTTCCAACAGCAAAATTACTCGCTCCATACCAAGAGCAAAACCAACACCCGGTGTCGGCCGGCCCCCCAGATGCTCAGCAAGCCCGTCATAACGTCCACCACCACAGATTGACCCCTGAGCGCCTAACTCAGTCGTTACCCATTCAAATACCGTGCGGCTGTAGTAATCGAGCCCCCGTACCAACTGTGGATTAAGTTGATAATGTATTCCCGCTTGATCTAGCGCATCAGTTAAAACCTGAAAATGCTCTAGATCCCTGCTTGTAAGATAATCAAATAGTGAAGGAGCATCCACTAGTACAGCCTGCGTTTGCTCATTCTTCGAATCCAAGATACGAAGCGGACTTCGCTCTAGGCGGGCCTGACTGTCAGGGTCAAGCCTTTCCTTTCTACTCAACAAAAATTTTACTAATGCGTCTCGATAAGCATCTCGAGCCTCTGTTGATCCTATGGAATTCAACTGGAGTGTTACTGCTTCGCGAATGCCAAGCTTTGACCATAGTTGATCGGTCATCTCAATTAATTCTGCATCCATAATGGCATCAGCGATTCCGAAACACTCGACCCCAATTTGATGGAACTGGCGATAACGACCCTTCTGGGGACGCTCGTGGCGAAAAGCTGCTCCCTGATACCAAAGCCGCTGGGTTTGATTATGAAGTAGGCCATTTTCAATCGCTGCACGAACTACTCCAGCTGTTATCTCGGGCCGCAATGTCAGACTTTCACCTGAGCGATCTTCAAATGTGTACATCTCTTTTTCAACGATGTCTGTCACATCGCCAATCGATCGTGCAAAAAGCCCAGTACTTTCTAGTATTGGAGTTCTTATCTGTAACAGCCCATGGGCATTGAAAATATTTTGTGCTGTACGCTCAAGGTACCCCCACGCCCCGGCCTTATCTGGCAGGATATCTGGCATGCCACGTACTGATTGAATTATCATTAGTGTGTATCCGTTGACTGCGCGATCAAATCAGCGCGTTCTTTTTCCTTTATTTCGGCATGCTTGCGAATCATCGACTCCAAGTCATCAATAAAATAGTTTCCTGGCAATCGCGCTGCTGGTTTACCATCAATGAAGAGAGCAAGACTCTCCGGATTGCCACCTGTAAAACCTAAGTCAGCTTGTTTTGCCTCGCCTGGACCGTTGACAACGCATCCAATGACCGCAACATTTAAAGGGGTCGTAACATCCTCAAGACGAGTTTCCAATTGATTCATCGTTCCAATCACATCAAATGTCTGCCTAGAACAGCTCGGGCATGCGATAAAATTAATTCCTCGCGTACGCAACCGGAGCGCCCGCAACAGATCAAAGCCTACTTTTACTTCTTCGACAGGATCGGCCGCCAGAGAAATTCTAATCGTATCGCCTATACCATCCATCAAGAGCATGCCAAGTCCTGCAGCTGACTTAACCGTTCCACCCCTTAATCCACCAGCCTCAGTAATACCCAAATGAAGCGGTTGCTCAACTTGCTCTGCAATCAACCGATATGCAGACACAGTCATAAATATTTCACTGGCTTTTAGGCTGACTTTAAATTCCTGAAAATCTAAGCGATCCAGAATATCAATATGTCTCATCGCAGATTCAACCAGTGCTTCAGGCGTTGGCTCACCATATTTCTTTTGTAAATCTTTTTCTAAAGAACCAGCATTTACGCCAATACGTATAGGTACGTTATGATCTCGGCATGACGAGACAACTGCACTAACGCGGTCTGCCCGCCCAATATTCCCCGGATTGATTCTCAAACAATCAACACCAAGCTCAATCACTTTAAGTGCAATCTTGTAGTCAAAATGGATGTCGGCGACCAGAGGTACATCTACCCTGTTCCTGATCCGTCCAAATGCATCAGCAGCGTCCATAGATGGAACAGATACTCTAACCAAATCGGCTCCAGCCTCGACAATAGAATTTATTTGAGCAACCGTCCTATCCACGTCGCAGGTGTCGGTATTTGTCATCGATTGCACAGCAATCGGTGCATCCCCACCAATTGACACGGAGCCCACTTGAATTTGACGAGATTGACGGCGCTGAATTGGCGATTCGATCAATTCGTCTCAGCTCCTAGCGTAATTCGCGCAACGTCCTGAAAAGCTTTGCCCGTAAGGTCCTGCTTTACCCCATTAAACTTTATCGCACTCACGCTTACTGCGCCAACTAGTACTTCGACGGCTCCATAAGTCTCAAGTTTTACTCCATTATTTGCGTTCTTGAGGTCAGCCAGAATGAGGCGGCCCCTAGAATCACGAATCTCAACCCATGATTCACCTGAGAAATCTATTTCCAGCATCCCTGGGGTACCCATGGCAATCTGGTCATTAGTCACCCCTGTCACAGTCTCTGATAAAACTCGCAAGCCATCATCTTCCCCAGGACTAACCTGCGTATCTCGAATAGACTGGATCGGAGCTTGCGAAAGACCACTGGCTTCGGCAATCACTCTACCTGCCTGGTTAAGGTTTGTTGGGGGCGCAACCTCTGCAGGTTCATTCCCAGGCTCAGGTTCCTGCGGTGAGCTCTGTGGCTCACCCCGGACAACAGGATTCGGCTTCTCGACAGGCTTTGGCTTCTCGGCAGGCTGTGGCTTCTCGACAGGCTTTG
>CAZFNA010000118.1:0-3346 GCA_964520465.1 uncultured Pseudomonadales bacterium
TGCTAGGCCTTCTCAGTTTTGCTTGCTAAACGTGGTCACTAGTATTTGAGTAATCTCGCTTTCCAACGGGAAAGAGAGCATGCCCAGGACGGAGTAGCCGAGCGCCCAGGGCATAAAATAAAATCTAAAGAGAAAGAAAAACCAAGCTACGTAAAGTGGAATGAGAGGAGTCACTAAAAAACCAGGCGTTACCGAACTAAATAATTTTATGACAGGGTCAGTGTATTTAACAAAGACTTTCATAAAAAAGAATTCTGAGTGAGTAGGGAGAAATAAACTCATGGCAACGCGTCCAATTAATGTCCACATGATTAGACCTAGAACATAATCCATGACAATCACCCATCCAGGCAGATGAGCCATCGAAACTTCCATTTTTTATCCTATTTCGGTAAATCAGCTACAAACTTAACAAAAAAAAAGGGGGCAGTGCCCCCTTTTTCATCGTCTCGAGAGATTTAATGTTGTGCTGGCAACACCTCTTCTCCAGATGGATCACGCGTAGCATCCACCATCTGTTGAGTCTCTTCATCAGGCTCTTCAGTCATCAAACTAACTACAACCATCGCTATTAGACTCACCGAGGCGCCAATGATTCCAAATCGTAGATTGTCGATTCCCATCCAAGGTTCCATTCCACCAAATTTAGTCATGTACAGGTACCATGTTCCAGATAGGAAACCTAGAACCATCCCCGCTATTGCCCCTTGCCTGTTAGCGCGTTTCCACCACACACCAAGCACTAGCGGGAAGAATAGACCAGACATCGCAAAATCAAACGCCCAAACGACGGAGCCAAGGATCCCGGTAAGCTTCATGCTAGCGATATAGGCAGCAAGAGCACCGATTACCACTAATAAGATACGTGCCACAACGAGCCTAGTTTTAGTCTCGGCTTGAGGGTCAATAATCTTATAGTACAAATCGTGGCTTAGTGCATTTGCAATTGCCAAGAGAAGTCCATCGGCTGTAGACATTGCCGCAGCCATGCCCCCCGCGGCCACAAGACCGGAAATTACGTACGGAAGTCCCGCAATTTCGGGCGTCGCCAACACAACAATATCCGCTCTCATAAAGAACTCGTTTAATTGGAGGATGCCATCACCATTACCATCAGAAAGCCACAGCATATTTACTGCTGACCATTTCTGCACCCAATCAAGCTGCATTACTTCATCAAACGATCTGCCGATTATACTCGAGGCCAGATTTGGATCCAAAAGCTGAAGCTTGGTCAGAGTTGCAAGCGCAGGCGCCGTGAAGTAGAGGAGGAAAATAAACAGTAATGAGTATGCCACTGACTTACGTGCATCGCGGACCGAGGTAGTAGTGAAGTAACGCATCAAAATATGCGGCAACGAAGCTGTACCCATCATCATACAGATCGCCAGCGTAGCAAAGCTCCAGCTCTGCATCCCACCGGTTGGCTCGAAGTGCGGAGTTGAAAGAATTTTCACCCCGCCAAAAGGAGGAGTTTCAATAGCTGCGGCACCCAACTGCAACATGGGCTCAAGCTCTTGAACCCGAGCAACGGCCTCACCGTAGCTAAATTGCGGGATGAGTCCAAAGCCTTGCGAATTCGACATCCATACTACGGGAATCAAATACGCAATGATTAGCACGATATACTGAGCGACCTGAGTCCAGGTTACTGCCCTCATACCACCAAGCATCGAGCAGAGAAGGATACCCAGCAAGCCAAACCAAACGCCAACTTCAAAAGGTATTTGAAGCGCACGCGAGGCAATTGTACCCGTTGCGTTAATCTGCGCTGTCACGTAAGTGAATGAAGCGACTACCAAGACAACTACCGCACAAAAACGGGCTAGGTTTCCACCATACCGGGTGCCGACAAAGTCAGGCACCGTATAACAACCAAATTTTCGAAGGTATGGAGCCAGCAGTGAGTTAACCAGCACATATCCACCCGTCCATCCGACAATGAGTGCCAAATAACCATAACCGCCAAAGTATATTCCACCTGCCAAAGCCACGAAAGACGCACCAGACATCCAGTCAGCCGCTGTCGCCATCCCATTATAGACCGCAGGCACTTCTCGCCCAGCAACGTAATAGGCCGAAGCTTCCATGGTTCTAGAGAGCCATCCGATGCCAGCGTAGACGACAATCGTGAACGCCACGAAAAGAATGCCTATCTTTTCGGCAGAGAGTCCCATCTGCTCTAAAATAGCCATTAATATTATGAAGACTATGAATCCGCCAGTATACAAACCGTATACTCGCCCCAAATTATCTAAAAAATTTCCTTGCATTTCCTATAGTCTCCGATTAAACGCCGGCATCATCATCGATTTTATCTTGCTGATAGTTCTGAAAGAATATCAGTGCAACAAAAATCGCGAGGGAACCTTGGACCGGGAAGTAATATCCCAAAGGGAATCCAAGGAAAGAGTAGTCCATTAGTGCGTAAGCATTCCACGGGATTATAATTGAAAATATAAACCAAATGGCCAAAACCAAAAACGTGAGATTACGCGTCCTACTCCAGTGCACTTTTTTTGTATCGCCATCCATAGTTGATCTCCTTCGATTAGCACTTAGCTTTAACAAAAGCTATGCTTAAGTATGGAAATAAATGATCTTTTAGATAAAATATTACCTATGTCATCATAAGAGAGTTTTGCTCACATACCGACTAGACCTTCGCCTCATAGGCTTTAGTTTAAAGTCATCTGAGTATTCAATATTATGGCGTGGCTGCATCAGCGTTCGAAAATTAATTTGAATACTTACATTTAGGCATTTATTTGTGATTAGTGATTTAAGACAAAAGATATCTTCGCTATGGAAGATGATACGGCAATATCCAGTATTTAGGCGCCGAGGATTCCCTATTGAGTCGCTAGAGTCAGTAGCTGATTTTGCAGTCACAAGGGCGGCATTCATTGCCCAAAAAACAATGTTTGGGTACGTTAAAACCAGAATGGGGATTGCTTATCCTGAAATGTTTCGCGATAACCTTATAAACACATCGCTAAAATTAGCCATAATGCATCATTACTCGGCGTGCCTCAGCGACCTTACTATTTACGTTTTTCGCATCCTTTCGGCGAAGTACAATCTCTCAGAAAAAGACTGTGAAAGAGAGGCGCTGCAGACATTCCGGCTTGGATTGACACAAAACCTTGATCCAAAGGTTGAACTCTTTGACATCGATGTGGCCTGTGATGCGTTTACCCATCGGATATCAGGTACAAAATGGCCCAGCCCTTTTGACTCCTTCACGTTGTTTAAGGAAAGTCCTTATAGTTTGACACGATGGGCTCCAATCGCAGACGAGTATAAGGCTAGGGATAAAGTAATTGCAGAAAACTCCGTATCTTTT
>CAZFNA010000119.1:0-3103 GCA_964520465.1 uncultured Pseudomonadales bacterium
TAATATCGTATTTATCATCTGTTACCTGTGGGGACTTTGGCATTCTTTTTGGTTCCTTAGCTTAACTGGATAAAAATGTTGGTGTTTTATTGAGTACTTAACCCTCGTATTTATATTGGCATCGCTCGAGCCTACGCTGAATTTTCTTTTTTAGTAGCACTGTTTGTACTCAAGAGCAGTGACGCTAAAAACTGAGTTTCATCATCAGTCTAACTTCAAATAGGCAAGCTAAAACCTAGGTAATCGGTGACGAAGATTTATAGAATATTAAACGAAACTAACATGACTTTTCGCAAGACTTTTTATCGTCCTTTTATTGGTCTAAGCGCTTCGTTCATGTCATGCCAAGCTTTTATCAAAGAAGTCCTGTCAGATTAAGATTTCAATTCTGCACCAAGTTGTCGCGATGCTTGGTAAACAGAGTGATTCAACAAGCGCCGATCAGAACGATTCCTGGGCATGGCATAATTGCTGTTGAATTATAGACTGGGCCGAGTCTCTAATGGACTCAAGCGTTTAATTATATGGTTGTGGCTTTACAACTTAAGGGTTGAGGGATCTGTCTAGTTAACCCACCCCCGCCAGATAAATCTAAATTTTCTCACGAGCTTTTAAATGCTAGGGATCAAAGAAGAAAGGGACGACTGTCGGATGATTTATTGAATTTGATTTGTATGATATTGGGTGGGTAGAGCAATGTTTTGGGTTATTGATTTGGATGATTCGAATTGCCGAAAAATTTTCCAATGTATTTCTCTTTACTCGGTAGGTTTTGTCCCCATAAACAGAATCAGGTAGCACAGGACGGTGTGATTTAATGAATGAGCCAGACATCCCAGGCTTTGATCCAAACGAGGATTATGCGGTTGCGACCGCAAAACCCGAGCTTCAAAAGCCCCCGATGTATAAAGTCATTATGCTTAATGATGACTTCACGCCTATGGAATTTGTGATTCACGTTTTGGATTTATTTTTTAATATGGATCAGGAGAAGGCAGCACAAATCATGCTGACCGTGCACACCAAGGGAGCGGCTGTGTGTGGGGTATACCCCAAAGATACTGCTGAAACCAAGGCTGAGTATGTGATTGAATATGCTAAAGAAAACCAGCATCCCCTGATGTGTCAGGTGGATATCGCAGAGGATTGAGAAGGAGAGCCTTATGTTGAGCCGTAATCTCGAAGTTACTTTGAACGGTGCCTTTAAGCGAGCCCGTGAACTTCGGCATGAGTACATGACCGTGGAGCATTTGCTACTGGGTCTTTTAGGCAATGAATCGGCAATACAGGTACTGAAAGCCTGTGGAGCAGACATCTCTATTCTTAGAAAAGAACTGGATCAGTTTTTAAGCCAGACTACTCCTAGCCTGCCTGAGAATTCTGAGCGAGATACTCAGCCGACACTTGGTTTCCAGCGTGTATTGCAACGTGCTGTATTCCACGTGCAATCATCTGGTAAACAAGAAGTGACAGGGGCTAATGTTTTGGTAGCAATTTTCTCAGAACAGGAATCTCAGGCAGTTTATTTTTTAAAACAGCAAGGAATCGCACGTATTGACGTGGTAAATTACATCAGCCATGGGATTGCTAAATCGGAAGAGATCGGCTCTGATTCTGAGACTGATGCTGAAGCCCAAAACAGTCAGGCGACCTCGGCAGATGAGAGTAAATCTAGCCTTGATGGGTATTGTAAAAACTTAAATAAAGAGGTTAAGAAAGGCCATATAGATCCATTAATTGGCCGGGATAAAGAGTTGTCTCGTGTTATTCAGACGCTGTCACGCCGTCGTAAAAATAATCCTTTGCTTGTTGGAGAAGCAGGTGTTGGTAAGACCGCCATTGCTGAAGGTTTGGCCTACCGGATAGAAGAAGGTCAAGTTCCCGAGGTTATCGCAGATGCTGTAGTGTATTCGCTGGATCTGGGCTCACTTTTAGCAGGCACTAAGTACAGGGGTGATTTTGAAAAACGCTTGAAAGCGTTGTTGAGTGAGCTCGAAAAAGAGAGTCATGCAATTTTATTTATTGATGAAATCCACACTATTATTGGTGCTGGAGCCGCGTCAGGCGGCGTAATGGACGCCTCCAACCTATTAAAACCCTTGCTTTCTTCAGGTCAATTGAAGTGCATCGGTTCGACTACTTTTCAGGAATTTCGTGGAATCTTTGAAAAGGATCGTGCATTGGCACGACGCTTCCAAAAAGTGGATGTTTTGGAGCCATCGATTGAAGATACGATTAAGATTCTAAATGGATTGAAGTCTCGCTTTGAGGATCATCATGAGCTTCGCTATACCAAGGCGGCTTTGACGTCCGCTGTTGAGTTGTCGGCGAAATATATGAGTGATCGCTTTTTGCCTGATAAGGCCATTGATATAATCGATGAGGCTGGTGCAATGCAGCGATTGATGCCTCGGTCGCGCCGTAAGAAGGTTGTGGGTGTTCCGGAAATTGAGGCTGTTGTTGCCAGTATTGCAAGGATTCCACCAAAACAAATCTCAAAAACAGATACTGAGGTGCTGGAAAACCTAGATCGAGACTTGAAATTGACGGTATTTGGTCAAAACGATGCTATTGATAGGATGAGCACAGCCATTAAGTTGTCTCGCGCTGGTCTGAAGCAGGATGGCAAGCCAGTGGGATGTTTCCTTTTTGCTGGTCCAACAGGTGTTGGTAAGACCGAGGTTAGTCGTCAGTTGTCACTGACACTTGGTATAGAGCTTTTGCGGTTTGATATGTCGGAATATATGGAGCGCCATACGGTTAGTCGTCTGATAGGGGCGCCTCCTGGATACGTTGGGTTTGATCAGGGTGGTTTGTTGACTGAAGCAATCACAAAAAATCCTCATAGTGTGCTGCTTTTAGACGAGATCGAAAAAGCGCATCCAGACGTATTTAACTTGCTATTGCAGGTTATGGACCACGGCACCTTAACCGATAACAACGGTCGCAAAGCCGATTTCCGTCATGTAGTGTTGATTATGACGACTAACGCAGGCGCGGAGAGCCTCTCCAAGCGAAGCATCGGGTTTAGTGATCAGGACCAAACTTCTGATGCGCTTGAGGCAGTTAAACGTCACTTCTCCCCCGAGTTCAGGAATCGATT
>CAZFNA010000120.1:0-3067 GCA_964520465.1 uncultured Pseudomonadales bacterium
TAGAGAAGTGTGGGGTTACCGAAAGAGAGAAAAATGGTTGAATCAGAGTGGAATTCAGATTACTATAAAAATATAAGATGTAAGTTATGCTAATTGATGCGTCAAAAAAAAGTCAAACGCTGCCGAAAAATTCAGATGTAGTTATTGTTGGTGCTGGTACGGTGGGGCTTTTTGTTGCGCGTGAATTGGCATCTTCTGGCCACTCGGTGATTGTTTTGGAGTCCGGTGACCGAGTAACGAGCAATCAATTTAACGCTGCGAATGCTGTCTCAGTGGGCAAGCAGCATTATGGTACCGAGGTCGGACGTGCTCAAGGTCTTGGGGGCACCAGCTCTCTTTGGGGCGGCCAATTAGTGGAGTTTGAACAATCCGACTTTTCCTCTTCTGGGAAATGGCCAATATCCTATAAAGACGTTGCTCCCTGGTATAGTCATGTATACAACCGGCTTGGTGTTCCGGCTCCGCCGAAAGTAGATCAACTACGTAAGGCTGTAGGTGGAGAGATAGCCAGTGGAAGTGCGATTGAGCGTTTTTTTACATACTGGTTGCCGATTCCTAATTTCGCGCGACTTTTTCAGAGTGATATTGTAGATAGTTCCCTCATTACGGTCGTAATTAATGCCCGCGCTTCTGCAATAGAATTTAATGGTGAGCAGGCTGTTGGCATAATTGTGGAAACATCTCATGGAGTTAAGCTGTCTGTTAACGCCCCGCAGTTTATTTTTGCAGCTGGAACCATAGAAATGAATAGGTTGTTCCTCCTATTAAAAGCTGATAAAAGGACCCCTTGGGCTAATAATGAGAATATAGGTCTTTATTTTCAAGACCATCTTGGTGGTATTGCTGCGAAAGTTAAGTTACTTGATGAGGCAAAATTTCGTGAGTATTTTGAAAACGGGATGAGTAAGAAGCTGAAATATCAACCAAAATTAAGATTGTCACCGTTGTATAGTGGTCGGATGGAGTGTAGATCGAGTGGTATTTTTTCATTCAAATCGGATATGGAAGACAATCTCGCTAACTTGAAACGCACGCTGAAATCATTGAGATCAAGCCTTGAATTTTCTGCTCTTGCTACGCTACCTAAAGATCTATTAAAGATAGGCTGGGCGTTCTTTCCGTTGATAAAGCGTTATCTCCAAGACAGGCGTGTTTTTGCGTTTTTTGATAAATCACTAGACTTTTATGTCCAGTCAGAACAATGGCCAATTTCCTCAAGTCGTATCGATTTGTCTGATGAAATTAGTAATCTTGATGGCATGCGAAAAGCTAAGGTGAATTGGCAGCTTGATGGACGTGAAGTCGCATCAATACGTAGTTTCGTGCTTATTGCTGACCAATATCTTCAAGAGGCGGGTATTGCTAGACTTATTATTAATCCATCTTTAGAAAAAGGAGATCCTGTGTTTCTTGATACTATGAATGATACATTTCATCAGTGTGGCGGTCTATGTATGTCAGGTTCACAGGCTACTGGTGTGGTTGATAAGAATTGCAAAGTTTGGGGTACGGCTAATGTGTTTATTGCTGGCGCTAGTATTTTTCCAACTTCTAGTTATGCTAATTGTACCCTAACGGCATTGGCTCTTGCGGCAAGACTCGCTGACCATATCAAGGTGCTCAAATGATACCTTTTATCCCAATTGTCGGTACGGACGTTTTGATAAGCCAAATAGGTTTTGGCTGTGCTCGCTTATATGGTGGTGTTGAATTAAATGCGTCGGCAAAAATTATTGACGCTGCGTTAGACGCAGGAATACGTCATTTTGATACTGCACCTTCTTATGGCAGTGGTTGGTCCGAAAGAGCACTTGGAGAGTTACTTGTTGGTGTTGAGAATATTACGATAGCAACCAAATTTGGGATTCCCAGACCGTCAGAACTAATGCCTCCTAGCATTGGAAGACGATTCTACCGGCGGTATGGGAAGCTTGCCTTTTCGAAGGTACCTCGCCTAAAGGCCAAAATCCTCAGAGCTTTAAATTCGTTATCACCCGTTGCCGGTCAAACATCAAACTCTAGTTTAGAGAGGAGATTTCTAAATTCAGGAGAAATCGAACGTGAGATAGAATTAAGCCTCAAAGCTTTACGAAGGGATAATATTGACTTGTTCCTAATACACGAGCCAGATCAGTTTCACATTGACGATACAGCTATTGAGCTTCTGCAGGACTTAAAAAGACAAGGTTTAGTTCGCGCGATCGGATTAGCATATGATCGTGTTGGCGATGTAGCACAATCGAAATTGGATGTTTTACAATCGCGCTTTGACAGTGCTGCAGACTCTTTGCCTATTTCTCAGACACACCTGTTTCATGGAGTTATACGGCATGGATGGACAGGTGAGTCAAGCGAGCAAGGAGGGTCACTGTCGCAACATTTCTTAAATCTACTGTCAACATACCAAAATTCTGGGTTTATTTTTTCTGCAAGCACACCTGCACAAATTAGATCAGTAACTAAGGCCTTTGTTTAGGGGTGGACAAGGAGAAGAACCGTCCGGAATATGAAAACATGGCGCGACTAGACGCCGACCGCAGTATTGTGCGGCAAGTCACCTCTAACTCCGTAAATAATCGCCGGCTTCCTGTATCATTTTCCATAGTTTACGCCGGTTATCTTCATTCATACACTGCTAACTTTGTTTTATCTCCAAATGGCCTAGTCTGTGGCCTAGTTTCTTGCTTAAATTGATGAGTCTTTAAGTGATTTATTTTAAGTTAATTTTTAATTATCTACATAAGTACTGTAGGTTAATGTAGCTTATGTTGTCCTGCTAACTCCGTAAATAAAGTCCAGCTTCCTGAATTAAAGTCCACAGTTTACGCCGGTTTTCTTCGTTCACACTAGTCCAATCATTGTTTTATCTCAATCAAGTATAGTTACAGATATAGTTATCCTATAAAATCCTATAACTCAGAACCACGATCCTTAAAAGTTTTTTCATTATTTACAAACCATAGGTGATGTACTGAGTTTATTCTCTTTAACATAGTTATCTAAGAATTTAATCCTATTTGGTATTGCTTTGAGAATTTTATTTTTTTTCTTTTCAGAAAAGTTTTCT
>CAZFNA010000121.1:0-2953 GCA_964520465.1 uncultured Pseudomonadales bacterium
TTAAAGAATGTTTTCTTACACTCTCCCGTCACGGGATCAGCAAAATCTGAGGGACTCTATATTTTATTAATTGTTAACACTAAGTATGGTTACCTAAAAAGGAAAGGTATGAGATCGAGACCATGAAGTATTGGACGATTATAATCTTGGCTTTGGTAATGTTGAGTTCAACAACCTTTGGCTTGGCCGCTAACTTTAATCAAAAGAAGTTTAAGGTGAATGAGCCAAGCTTCTCCTCTTATTTTTATTCTGATGATGCAGGAAGGCCAGGTTGTGCGGAACTTGATCCATCTGCTGAATTTGAGAGACTAAAGTTATTGTTAGACTTTCGTGTACCTGAAATTGAAAGGGTAATCGGATACGACTGGGAGAAAGATCATAGTGAGAACAGTAACTCGCTGACAGTTAATCACGAAGAAATTTCAATGCCTGCTAGGCAGTTGTTTGCATTGACTCAAACGGCAGTTGCATCGAACGATGAAGATTTATTGCAAGATGCCAAGCGACTAGTTCTCAGAATCGCTGAGGCGGCCACACTCTCTAATACCATGACGGTCTCTGAAGTAAGACTAAAAGGGAAACGATGTTATGACGGAAGAGGTAACACGAAAGCTGTTTGTAATTTCCACTCACCGCAATTTGCCATGCAATTTACAGGTAATTATTTAGTCAGTGCCAGCTTGGTGTGGTCATACTTATCGGAAACTGAGCGGGGTTTGGTCTTAAAGTATTCAGATCATATGTACAAAATATATATACGACCTGTGTTTGACAGTCTCAGGAAAGGGGAAAATCAATTTTCTCAAATGGCAAATGGCGGTATTGCAGTTTTAGCTTATGCCTATCTTAAAATTGATACTGAGCTTGCTCAAAAAACTTTCAATAAAATATTTCAAAACATTAACAAAGTTTTTATGGACGATGGATATATCAAAGGCACTTCGTTCAGAGGGGTTCGAGGATTCTGGTATCACACATACGGGGTTAATTCGGCACTCGCTGTTCTCCATCTGGCCCGACAATGGAATGTTGCTATACCGGTAGAAATTGAAAAGAAAGTATTGGCCTCTACTGAACTAATTAATTTTGGGATCGCTGATCTTTCGAAATTCGAAGCACGAAGATCGCCTACAGGAAAACAGTATAATGCCTCTTATGACAAAAAAGATGCTCGGCCCCACGTGCATCAGATGGCGATAGCAATAAATGAGCTTGCGCAAAGCGCAGTCAACGTTGTGGTTGATACCGATCATGACCCGACCTACATTCGAAAATCAAAGAAAGAGCATCCTTCTGATTTTACGATCGGCTTTAACCCAAGATGTGCTGTTAACGGAAATAAGTGATGAAAACGGTCTCCCTCTGCAAACTGTGCTTGATAATCTTTGGTGCTTTGGTGGCTGTAAAACATGATTAGTCCGTGCAAGAACATCTGCGAATATGATTCCGAAACCAAAGTGTGTGTTGGTTGTTATAGAACGGAACGAGAGATTACTCGTTGGCGCTAAAACTTAATTAGATTTAGCCACCCCTTGAAGCACAGCCGGGGGAGGCTGATTTACTTTATTGATTATTGTTAGTACCTGCTCACACTTGCGAGAGGCTGATTTTGAAAGGTTCTGGTGCAGGGTCTGAAAGAATTAGCTATCATCGGCAGCTACTTTATTCTCAGGAGTTTTTGGACTGAATATTCAAATTAAAGAATTAGTCATGTCTGACCAAGAATTACAAGAACGACTGGACACGGCCGGAACAGAGAAGTTGTTCAGAGTTTTCATTTCGCAAGGTGGAGATGCTACATATGTGCGTGACGATATTGTAAATCTAGGCGAGGTGTATAAGTCACGCACGCCAGAAGCGTGGCAATTAGCCTACATACGAGACAATATGGTGAAGCTGGAACGTCACATAGACTTAAGTTTTCAAGAAGTTTCAAATATAGCAAGTGCTGACATAATAATTTTGATACACCCAGCACCGAGCAAAGACTCAGTTAATGGTTCATTTGGCCTCAATCAACCAACTCCAATTGTTATGATGAGTCATGCTAGTGGATTGGGGTCTCCATATCACTTGGAAACTGATCCAACTAAAGTAATTCACAACCAAAGCTCTAAGACTATACAAGAAAACGCATTTAGGCATGAATTAGGACATGTTTTGGGTTTAGAGCATCCTTGGGATAGCGACGACGGCGATTTTGCAGTTAATGAATGGTCAGACAAACATGAACCTACGAGAATGGGCTACAATGAACACTTATCCGACGAGCATGACTGGTTTGAGGATGTCGATATATCAGCCTTACAGAGCATTTGGGGACCGGCTAATGGCAGTGTTGAGCAACCGATTGGGAATACACCCAGCTCGACCACAGACGAACTAGAACCGGGTGTTTATGATCTCACGCTCATCGCAAATGTTTTAGGCTCAGTAATGATCTTAGATAATATCACCGAAACGGTAACTTCTGACTCCAGGACGCTTTCATGGGAGGGTCAAGTTTTTGACTATGCCGCCGTTGACAGTATTACAACAACTGCTGTCCGTGATGGTGAATTTACAAGTGAGTTTGCGGCAGAGATTGTGGAGTCTTTTCCAGACTCAGCAGGGATCAGTTACAGCACAGCAGTTTCCTTAATTGGTCAAGAGAATCTGGGATCAGCTCTACTAATGGTTGCAGGTGCTGATGGGAATTATGTTGGCTAAATAACCCAGCGTCTTTTCACACTCTCCCCAATCCTTCATCATCATTCATTGCCACACTGTTTCCAGATCTTAAAAAGGAGTTGGTGATGAGCCTGCATCTAAGAATGGAGGAATTGTGGCAAAGAGAATGACTCCTTCAGACATCTCCAAAGCTCAACAATTAGCTCGTTAATGTGTTGCTAAAGATTACAAAGGTTGCTGATGTGAATCCTTGGCTAGCTTTTGCATCATGTCTACTGGTCAT
>CAZFNA010000122.1:0-2888 GCA_964520465.1 uncultured Pseudomonadales bacterium
GGTTTGCTGAGACGTACTCAACTTGGACTCGCTCCTTCGTGGGTCTATAAAATCCATATTGAGCCTGCAAATCTAAGCATTGAGCAATGGGTAAAAAGACGACCGACTGTGCTAGTCGAATGTTAATAAATCCTGGGCCTTCAATTTTTATATCTGTTATATCTTCTGAAGACTGCAATTGATCCAATAAGGCCTGAGCAAAAGCATGAGGGGTCATTCCGGCAGATTTTGCATGTATCATTGCGACGTTCGTTGCTAAATCGCCGTGCGCTGGATCCCGTGCGGTTTCCATCTGAACGAGTTTTCTATCGGCTGTGGCAAGTGTGCCCTGTTTTACGAGTTGATCGAGCGCATATTCAAATAGCGCCGCGATAGCATGCTTCATATAGTCCCTCCACTCGAGGGCGGGAGTGTAGCACTACCAAAGATCCCAGGGGTCTACATCGAGCTGAAACATTACTTTTCCTTGCTTTTTATAAGCCCATGGACCAGTTTCTTTTAACACCCATTGTATTAGTGGTCTATCACCAAGAATTAACAACTGGCCATGATATTGGCGATTGCGACGCTCGATTGGCGAGGGAGCTGGCCCAAGCAAACGAATGGGACTGTTGAGTGCGCGGATCGTAGTTGCAACTTTGGCTAGGGCTTCAAACACCAGTGTAGATGATGCACTCCTGGCCGTAATCATTGCCAAATATATCTCTGGTGGCCATTGGAATTGCTCTCGTTCGGTTAAAATCGCCCTAGCTAATTGATCGTAATCTTGTTTCAAAATCAGATTGAACCAATCGGAGTCCGGACGGAAAGTCTGGATCAAAACTTGTCCCTGTGAAGTGTGTCGCCCGGCTCTGCCAGCAACCTGGGTAAGCAACTGCGCAAAATGTTCAACGGAACGGAAATCGGCGCCTGATAATCCTTGGTCGGCATCTGCTACGATTACGGTTGACAGATTTTTGAAGTCATGACCTTTTGCTAGCATCTGTGTTCCGACCAATATGCAGGGATCACCAGCTAATACTGGTGCTATTAAAGTTTCAAATGCTCGTCGCCTTGATGTGGTGTCGCGATCAATTCGGATTACCGGTGATAAAGGGAATGCTTGGTTTAACGTCTCCTCAAGCCGCTCAGTTCCATATCCGATAGCCATTAATTTTGGGCTAGAGCAATCCGGACATGTTTTAGCTGGTCTTTGTCTATTGTCGCAGTGATGACACCAAAGAACATCCGGCTGGCGATGCAGGGTGGGTTTTGCATCGCAGTTAAAGCAATTTGGAATCCAGCCACATTCTGTGCACATTAAAATGGGCGAGTAGCCTCGCCGATTCAGAAAGACTAGAGCTTGCTGACCCTGGTCTAGCGCTTTTTTGATAGCTAGTCGGGCGGCTTGTGTGAGTCCATTTTTTGGCTTATCCAGACGGGCATCCACTAAGTGTATCGAAGGAATTGGTCGTTTGCTTGGTCTGGCGGTAAGTCGAATTCGTACGTACTTCCCGAGTTCGGCTTGCCGCCAGGTTTCCAATGAAGGGGTTGCCGAAGATAATACGACGGGAATAGATAACTGGTTACCACGAATAACTGCTAAGTCCCTTGCTGAGTAGCGACATCCATCTTGATTCTTGTATGCTCCGTCGTGTTCTTCGTCGATTAGAATGAGTCCGAGCCTGGGCATTGGAGTAAATAATGCCGACCTAGTGCCGATCAAAACGTCCGCAATACCGTTAGAAGCGGCGACAAACGCTTTAGCGCGCGCGCCGTCAGCTAAGCCTGAATGAGATATCGCCAGCTTTCCTGATAGCTGATTGCTTATTCGGCTTACCATTTGTCCAGTTAGTCCAATTTCTGGAACTAATAATAAAGTTTGTTGACCGCGACTTATGGCGCGTTCTATTAACTCAGAAAATACTTGTGTTTTTCCGCTTCCTGTGACGCCTTGAAATAAAAAGCATTGAAATCGATTGAAATACTGTTCAATTGATTTTAATGCTTGTTTTTGCTCACTTGTTAGTTGGTATATTGGTTGATTGCTAAGACCACTGAGCGCCAGGGCCTGAGGGCAGGGCTTACCTTTTCTCAAGGCGGTGGGCAGTACCGAAAGCAATAAATCGCCTGGTGGGGTCAGATAGTAATTCGATGCAAACAGAATTAAACGTAGATGGGCTTCATCAATAATCGGCTCGTTATCAACCTGTTCGATGATTGATTTTATGCTACCGGCCTTGTTGAGATTTTTTGTGACACCTTTCGTAATCCCAATTAATTCGCGGGATCCAAGCGGTACTCTGACGCGAATTCCAGGTTGTATTTCCGTATCCGATATATAAGTTAATGCATCGGGAAATGGACCTGAAACAAAAACTTCGACAAAAATGCGTGACATAGGCTTCCGTGAACACCCCAGTATTTGATAGACTTCGCCGCCAAAACCAAGCTAATGTCCCTGACTAGTAACCCAGTCGGGGAAAGTAGCATTGATTATACAGAGGTTAGAATAGATGAAAGAAAATATTCATCCTGCATATTCGGGTGTTAAAGTCTCGTGCTCTTGCGGCGCAACCTATGATACACGCTCAACTAAAGGCGAGGATTTCACTATTGATGTATGCCAAGAGTGCCATCCTTTTTATACGGGAAAGCAGAAAGTTCTCGATACAGGTGGTCGAATCGATCGTTTTAATAAGCGTTTTGGTGGCCGCGCGGTATCCAAGTGACACCTTGATAAGGGCAAACTTCAATTGCCGCCTGTGTTATCTCATGGAGTAGCTTCACTTTTCCCTGTTCCTTACCGGAAAAACTCTCATCTTGGTTTAAATTGATCATGGCATCGAGGACGATATCTTGAATTCTGGTATTGGGGTGTCGTTTACGTTTGATGGGACATAACGACT
>CAZFNA010000123.1:0-2883 GCA_964520465.1 uncultured Pseudomonadales bacterium
TTTGAAAAAGATATGGAGTACTGGCATACTCTTGAGAGGTAATGGAGATGATCGCGAGTGGAATTCAAATTCAGAAGATGCAGAAATTCAAATGGGTCAAACAGTTGGTGATAAGGCTGCGCTAGAGACTACTTCCATAAGGTCGGATATTACTGATTTAGGTCAGGCATCAATGGACGGGGTTGGAGCAGATCGGTCTGTAGAGACAGATGGAAGTGATGAATTAGATTCGGCTAAAGAAAGCGAGAACAGTGCGAATAAATCATCGTTTAAGGTATCAATTAAAAGTTTTGCTAATCAAAGTATAATGGACACTGATTATCAAAAAGGGAGGTCAGTTTTATGGAAACATCAATTGACGTAGCCATATGTGACGGCATTTTGTGTGCTGACTTTAATGAAGGAAGATTGATTATTGATACTGGGTCTCCGGTGTCACTCGGTCCAGATATTGCGATTCAGATTCTAGGTTCTGCCGTGAAACTTAATTCGAGTTTTGGCAATTATGCTTGGGCACAAATTCAGGAAAGCTTGCCATTTGATGCCGTGGGTTTAGTTGGTGTTGATGCCTTTACTGATGCGATTTTGAGATTTGATTTGAGTAACAATACTGTGGCGCGACTGAACGCTCCGTTAACAGGTCAGGTTGTTTCCTTTGTAATGGGTTCGCCAACCATTCAGTGCCAGATTGGAGGAGATTCGTTATTGTGCTTGTTAGACACGGGAGCGGGTCTTTCATACGTTCATAATCATACTTTGACCAATCCTGGCAATGTTTGCGGAAGCTGCGAAGATTTTCATCCTCTTTTAGGCAGATTTCATGTTGACACATCGGAATACGAGATTGTAGTTGGTGATCATACAGTGATTGACATATTTGGTCTTGCAACGCCCGATTTAAGTCAGTTACTTTCGATCGCTAAGATCGATGCTATTTTAGGAACATCATTTTTTAAAAAGGCTATTGTTGAGATAGATTTTCAAAACGAAGTGGTCAGCTTGGTTTAGATTCAATTTCAAAGTAAGTCAAGGCGTTCAAAGCCGCCGTGAATATGGCGGCTCATTAAAAGCCCTGTAAGCTCGCAGTCTTTTGCTCGAATTGACTTTATTAGTTGCTCATGCTCCTCTAGAGACCTACGAATATTCTCTTGATCTACCAATATCCGACTTCGATATATCAGTGACTCTTTCATGATCTGATCGATCAGTGCTGCTAACCGAGGTGACCTAGCAGCCGTATGAATGCAACAGTGGAATTCAATATTCAGATCGAAGTAGTCACCATGCTTCCCAGCAAATGCAGCCTGCTGCATAGTGTCATGCAGGGTTTCAAGTGTCTCAAGAGCCGATAGAGTCATATTTGAGGCAGCCAATGCTGCAGCTTTAGACTCGAGCATTTCTCGAATGCAGAAAATCTCTTTAACTTCATTAACCCCTAATTGTTTTACGATAATCTGTCGCGCGCTGACTTGGTCAAGCAGGCCAACATTGATTAGCTCCTTGATCGCCTCGCGGACGGGCGCACGAGACATACCAAGTTTCTCGGCGAGATCTCTTTCGGTGATTTTTGTTCCAGCCTTTAATCTTCCTTGAAGAATTAGTTCTTCGGTATTTTTTCGTGCTTGTTGGCTGAGCGATTCGCTCATTGCTATTTTCCTAGGTTTATATTTTGGTATACCTTAAGGGGTTTTTCATCCTCCACACAAGCTATTAATTTGCTAAAATGTTCCTCTTGGTATTGCAAAAAAAAAGAGGGGAGGGCAATATCAAATCGCCTTGGTTTGCCGAGGTGAAAGATAATCAGAAAGTTAAAACTGGAGCACTAGCATGGTGAATCATCTCAAATCTGGCATAATCGCGGGACTCATGGCAGCGTCCATGTCCGGTTGGGCCAACGCAGAAGCCGAGCATAAGTTAACGTTTTCAACGTATTGGCCAACCTCGTATAATTACCTTATTGATCCAATTTTCTCATTTGCTGATAAGGTAAAAGAGCGCTCGAATGGTCGGGTCGAAATTGAAGTATTTCACTCGAAGCAACTGTTCGGCGGTAAAGAAGAGTTCGGGGCGCTGGAGCGTGGAGATATTGATATGTCCGCCCCACTCGGAGACTACAATTCAGGTGCTCTTCCGGAGCTTGGCATTTCGAGCATGCCTTTCTTGTTCCCAAGTCCAAGAGCTTTCCAAAATAGCTTAGACGCTGGCCTTTGGGATTTAGGTATAAACCAAGCTATGGAAGCTAAAGGGGTAAAGGTGCTGAACGTTGCAGCAGGTGGTCCCTACCAAATCTACGGCAAAGGTTTTGCGGTCAGAAAACCATCTGACTTGGTAGGTAAAAAAATTGCTGTGAGTGGATCAGCTACAAGTCGCGCCATGGAATTAGTAGGGGCCTCACCCACAGCCATGAGTTCAGGTGATTTATACGTTGCACTGCAGCGCGGTACGATTGATGCTACAGCCCGTCCACTGATTACTGGTTTGGGCAGAAAACTATACGAAGTTTTGGATAATCTGACGGTTGTGAATATGTCGTACTTCGAGACATTCCTAGCAATAAATCTGAAGACGTGGAACACACTGCCACCTGATCTCCAGAAGATTATTCAAGAAGCTGCGGACGAACGCAGTCAAGAGCAACTTCAAATGTTGGAGGCATACATGGCAAACGCCAAGGGGACATTTGAGGAAAATAATGTGAACTACCACATCGCGACTGATTCCGAATTAGTTGAATTCCAGAAATCTGTGGCCCCGGTTTATGACTGGTGGAAAGGCCAGGTGGATGATGGTGATAGTTACATTAACTTTGCGAAGAAGAATCAGTAGTATAAACCACAAGCAGTGCCCGGTGCGCCGGGCATTTGTGAGGAATAGTGATGATTC
>CAZFNA010000124.1:0-2878 GCA_964520465.1 uncultured Pseudomonadales bacterium
TTGGGAACGCACAAAATGAAGATCGGCGTGTTCCTATGATTGCTCAGGAAAGGGACATGAATCCCGAGGCAATCGGCTATCAATTCGATCACGACTTTGAGGTTAAAGATCCCTCTTCAAGTTTTAATTCTCCTAACTGAGCCAAAAACATATAGCTAAAGCTGTATAGGTCGCTGGAACAAAAAGTGTTGACACAGTGATGCAAAAAGCTATGTCAGTAAAAAAGGCGCTACCAAAACGCAGTGCTGCAAAAAGTAGTTGATAGTAGTGTTATTATTCCGGCTCTTGTAGACTCATTACTTTTTTCTGCTGTGATTGGTTCTTTAACCGCGAACGATGGTTCGTAGAAGGGAACGACTTGACACCTCCAAATTTGTTGAATATTTGCAACTCCTCTTCAGGCGTAATGTCGTATGAATCGATTAAGATAAGCCTATTGGGTAATACTCTGCGCTTGAACGGCATGCTGGTCTCCTGTTTACCTCTAACGCGGCAAGTAGGATTAAATCGCTTAGTGACAAATTTAACAGAGTTTTTTTCCGTAAATGGCCCTAAATAACAGGTCAAACATGGCATTACTTATGCGAGAGTTCTTATCAGGCGTCCATCCGGTGTCAAAAAAGACGGTTCATTCTGGTTTTTGCGGGTATCGCATGAATTGGGTAAATCGGTCTAAAGTATTCTAAATCGTTGACCCTCATAACCAAGGAGATTCAACCCAGAATTAAGCTACTTGGGGACTTGATTCGTCAATAAAAAAATTTCCTGTTCAAGACCTGTTAGCCCCATAATTCTTCGTGTGATGCTGTTTGTATCCCCAGCCTCCGGCTTTTGCTAAGTAGGAGATGTGATAGAACGCATTTCCATGACCGTTACGCTACTGATGCTAAATTGGCAGTATCAGTCAGCTCGCAAAGTTACCTCGACCAAGTTTCTATTATTTCCCGCCGCTCGCTAGAAAATGTTGTCCGGTTATACGCACACCCATTGGGGTAACGGACGGTGTGACTAATTTGTCGCTCTACCCAGCCCTCTATTTCGGGTAACATTCATTCTTCAGAAATTTCAGATTTCCTGTAAAAATATTATGAGTAAAGTTGCCCCGGAAAGTCGGGATAAAGCTGAATCCCTTCAACCACTGCGTTCACTGGTACCTTTTATTGCGCCTTACAAGGGCATTTTAGCAGTTGCCATGGTGGCACTACTAATCTCTTCAGCGGCGCTGCTGGCTATGCCAATAGCTGTCCGAAATGTGATTGACCAAGGGTTTTCTGTCGAGGATGCCGCTAACGTAGATCGTTATTTTTTCATCTTGCTGTTATTCGTCCTCGTCATTGGATTTTTCGGTGCGGCGCGAGCCTGTCTCGTGAACTGGCTTGGGGAAAGAGTAGTCGCTGACCTTCGCAACAAGGTCTTTGCTCATATCATTTATATGGACCCCACATTCTTTGAAACGACAAAAATCGGAGAAGTCTTATCGCGTCTTACTGCGGATACATCTCTTATCCAATCTGTATCCGGCGTTAGTATTTCGATTGTTCTACGGTCATCGATTCAGTTTATCGGCGGCTTGATGTTGTTGGGTTATACCAACATTAAGTTACTGGGCATTCTACTACTTATCTTTCCATTGATTGTGCTCCCAATCATTGTCGTAGGGCGATGGTTACGAAGGCTTTCACGCGATAGCCAAGACAGAATTGCAGATGCCAGCGGCCAGGCCGCCGAAATACTCGGGAACGCAGAAACAGTGCAGTCGTTCACTGCAGAAAATCTTGAAATAGAACGGTTTTCGGCTTGTATTCAGGAAAGCTTTCGAACAGCTGTCCAAAGGATTAAAGTGCGGGCGCTGTTAACGATGGTTGGGACAGTCAGCGTATTTGGCGCATTGATCTTCGTGCTGTGGTTAGGGGCGAAAGAAGTGCTAGCAGGGACAATATCTGGTGGTGAACTTGGTCAATTTGTTTTGTATGCAATGTTTGTTGGTGTTGCTGCAGGATCCTTAAGTGAAGTCTGGGGTGAGGTCCAGCGAGCAGCTGGCGCGATGGAACGACTGACAGAGTTGTTGCTGATGGAATCGAATATACGGATGCCTGAAGTCCCTGTCGAGTTCCCCAAACCGTGTAAAGGTGCTGTTAGTTTTGAGCAGGTAGATTTCGGCTATCCGTCCCGAAAAAATGAATTTGCTATTAGAGATTTTTCTCTTGAGATTGAGCCGGGGGAGCATGTTGCGTTTGTTGGGCCGTCAGGTGCAGGTAAAAGTACTATATTTCAGCTTTTACTTAGATTTTATGACCCTCAGTTAGGTCGGATTTATATTGATGGTGTAAACATCAATCTTGCCGATCTTAAGGACATCAGATCCGCCATGGCGATGGTTCCTCAAGATTGTGTAATCTTTGGTGATAGTGTGGCGGAGAACATTCGTTTTGGTCGTCCAAACGTGACCGATACTCAGGTCATTGAAGCAGCTACTGCAGCGTTGGCTCATGGTTTTATTAGTCAGCTTCCCGATGGATATAATACCTATTTGGGAGAGAAGGGGGCCAGATTATCCGGCGGCCAGAAACAGCGAGTAGCGATTGCTCGTGCAATTCTTGCGGATCCAGCCATTTTGCTACTCGATGAGGCTACTAGCGCTCTGGATGCGGAAAGTGAGCGCTTGGTTCAATCCGCGTTAGATGCATTGCAGAAGAACAGAACCACCTTAGTCATTGCTCACCGACTTGCAACAGTACTTCAGGCCGACAAAATAGTGGTCCTAAACTCCGGTAGAATTCTTGATGTAGGGAGACATAGTGAGCTTGTGACTCGCAATGCAATCTATGCGCAGATGGTCGAGTTACAGTTCGGAGAATTTACCATCCCCACAATAGTT
>CAZFNA010000125.1:0-2682 GCA_964520465.1 uncultured Pseudomonadales bacterium
CCCGCACCTACCTGCACAATGCGCTCACCACTCCGTTCAATTTTTTCCAGCGGCGCCTCCACGTTAGCTAAATAATGCGGCCATTTTCCATCTACCAAAGCTACGTAGCGTTTTTGTAGAGTTTTATCCTGCTCACGAAGCTGTTTGTGCAAGCGACGAAGTGCTGAAGGACGTCTGGCTACGAGTAAACAGCCACTCGTTTCCCGATCGAGGCGATGGACTAATTCCAAAAATTGTTCTTTTGGATAAGCTAGCCTCAATTGCTCAATTAAACCCGTAGATAATCCAGAACCGCCATGAACTGCAAGCCCTCCAGGTTTATTCAGAACCAGAACATCTTCGTCTTTGTACAAAATTGCATCTGATAACTGCAACTGAACACCTTTGTGTGCAGTGTGCAGTCGCTGCGGCGCCAAATCGACAGGCGGAATCCGCACAATATCCCCAGCTGAAACCCTCGAATCAGGCTTGCATCGTCCTTTGTTGATTCGAACTTCACCGGTTCGAATCATTCTATAAACGCGGCCCTTTGGTAGCCCTTTAAGCCTAGTTGACAAGAAATTATCAAGCCGCTGCCCTTCTTTTGAGGCATCGACTGTGACCCATTGGACTTTCTTTTCCACTTACTTTCTCCATGCTGCATTGCCGCGAGCTACCTGCGCTGGTATGCTGTATGTTGCTGCGGGTTGAGTCAAGACTCCCCGCTACTGAAGTGGACCTCCGAACATTACGGAGATGAAATAAATCCCGCCTAATCTCGGCGGGCCAGCGTTGCTGGGACAAGCACATCAATGTGGCTGCGGTGTTATATTGCTTGCGGCAACAAAGAAATTTCGGGTTCCCGATCGTTCGGTCGAGCCCCCTGCATTGTGTATTGTCGCCCGACTGGTTAGCAGTTGGGCCTCGGTTAGTATATCTAGCCCACTGAGATCATGGCGGTCAATCCGTAAAGGTTGCCGTATAGTATGAAGCGTATCCTAATAAATGCTCAGCAAGCCGAAGAAATTCGAGTTGCAATGGTCGATGGTCAAAAACTCTATGATCTGGACATTGAATCCTCGGACCGCGAACAAAAAAAGGGCAACATTTATCGGGCCCGTATTTCACGTATTGAGCCTAGTCTTGAAGCCGCTTTTATTGATTTTGGAAGCGAGCGTCATGGGTTTTTGCCATTAAAAGAAATTTCTCCTGAATATTTTTACAGCAATCCTGCCAATGGCGAACGAGTAAAAATCGAAAAGGTTTTGAAAGAACGCCAAGAATTAATTATCCAAGTCGAAAAAGAAGAACGAGGAACAAAAGGGGCTGCTTTAACCACCTTCATATCGCTAGCTGGCCGATACTTAGTGTTGATGCCAAATAACCCCGATGCCGGAGGCATTTCACGTCGAATTGAAGGCGAAGATCGAGCTGAGCTGAAAGAAACTTTATCGAACCTAACGATTGATCAAAGTGCAGGCGTAATTATTCGAACAGCAGGCGTCGGCCGGACAGCAGAAGAACTCCAGTGGGATCTAGATTATTTAGACACTGCTTGGCAAGCAATCCGCAAAGCAGCACTTTCAGGGGTGGCCCCATTCTTAATCTACCAAGAATCTAATGTAGTAGTACGAGCGGTCCGAGACCACCTCCGCTCAGACATTTCCGAGATATTAGTCGACAACGAGCAAGTTTTCGAAACCGCAAAAGATCTTGTTAATCAAGTCATGCCCTCTTATGCCGAAAAAGTGAAACTCTATCAAGACGAAACACCTTTATTTAATCGCTTTCAAATTGAAGGCCAGATTGAATCTGCATTCCAACGAGAGGTCCGTCTCCCATCGGGCGGCGCCATAGTAATCGATCCAACCGAAGCTCTAGTTTCGATTGATATCAACTCCGCAAGGGCAACTAAAGGAGGTGACATTGAAGAAACAGCACTTCATACCAACTTAGAGGCCGCAGACGAGATCGCTCGCCAGCTTCGACTTCGAGACATGGGTGGTTTAATCGTAATCGATTTTATTGATATGTCTGCAAATAAAAATCAGAAGGCAGTAGAGAATTGTCTAAAAGATGCACTGAAACCAGATCGTGCCCGCGTGCAAATTGGTCGCATTTCCCGCTTTGGTCTTTTGGAGATGAGCCGTCAGCGGTTAAGACCATCGCTTGGAGAAGCGAGTGGAGTGGTCTGTCCTCGGTGTCATGGTCAAGGGAGTATTCGTGACGTTCAATCACTAGCTCTGCAGATATTGAGATTGCTTGAAGATGAGACTGTTAAGGAGCGTACTGGTGAAGTCCGCGTTCAGGTTCCAGTCCCAGTCGGTACATTTTTATTGAACGAGAAGCGTCAGCAACTAGAGTCGATACAACGTCGTCACAAAGTACGCATCCTGGTTATCCCAAATCCAAACATGGAAACGCCTGTTTATGGCATCGAGCGACTGCGTGATGACGACCCCCAGGTCACAAGTCTTGAGCTTTCAATTGACATTCAAGCCAACACACCCGTCCCCGAGCCAGAATTGGTCCGGGCTCGGCAAGCTGAAACCAGAGAGCAAGCCTTAGTTACAGAAATTAAACCGAAAACGCCAGCGCCAGCGACAGTGCCAGTCGACAAGGGTTTAGATAATTCCTCAGGGGAATCAGATAATAATAAAAATGGTATTGGCCAGAAAAAGAGGCCTGAAAGCGTCCGCCGTC
>CAZFNA010000126.1:0-2240 GCA_964520465.1 uncultured Pseudomonadales bacterium
AGCAGGGATACCCATCTCACGAGCAATTATCGCAGCATGACACGTCCGCCCGCCTCGATTGGTTACAATCGCAGCGGCTTTTTTCATTACAGGCTCCCAATCGGGATCCGTCATGTCCGTTACCAAAACATCCCCCAACTGGACTTCTTCCATCTTGGAAAGATCTTTTACTAACCGGACTTTACCCTGACCTATTTTTTGCCCAATTGATCTACCTTGAGCTAATACTTCACTCTTTTCTTTTAGAACAAACCGTTCCATCTGGCGCCTATCTTTCTGACTTTGAACCGTTTCAGGTCGAGCCTGAACGATGTATAACTGCCCATCATCTCCGTCACGCGCCCACTCAATATCCATTGGGTGCCCGTAATGTTTTTCTATCGTAAGTGCCTGACGAGCCAAAGATTCGATCTCAGAATCTGTGACGCAAAAGATCTGACGGTCTGCTTTGTCTACGTCAACTGTTTGGACTGAACGACCAGGAGTTGATGAATCTGCATAGACCATCTTGATCAGTTTAGATCCACGTGTCCGGCGAAGGATGGCTGGCCGCTTCGCTTCAAGAGTATTCTTATGAACGTAAAACTCGTCAGGATTTACTGCACCCTGAACAACTGTCTCGCCAAGTCCGTAAGCAGCAGTTATAAACACCACATCACGGAAGCCACTTTCAGTGTCCATCGTAAACATGACGCCGGATGCTCCTGTTTCTGAACGTACCATGCGCTGAATACCCGCAGAAATTTCCACGAGCTCGTGTGCAAAGCCCTGGTGCACCCGATATGAAATAGCACGATCATTAAATAACGATGCAAAAACTTCTTTAATTGCATGTTTGACGTTTTCTATGCCCGAAATATTTAAGAACGTTTCTTGCTGGCCTGCAAATGAAGCATCTGGCAAATCCTCCGCGGTTGCTGAGGAGCGAACAGCAACTTTCATGGAAAAGTTGCCCACCGTCATTTGAGCAAATGCATCTTCAATTGCTTGATCTAATTCAGGCTGAAATGGAGTATCTAAAATCCAGGATCGAATCGAAGAGCCAACCTTAGCCAACGCATTCACGTCCTCAACATCAAGAATACTCAGAGCAAGATTAATACGATCCGCTAATTTCTCATGCTCCAGGAATTCTCTGTATGCATGCGCCGTTGTTGCAAAACCGCCAGGCACGCTCACGCCTGCTTCGGATAGATTAGATATCATCTCGCCTAGCGATGCGTTTTTTCCGCCTACGAATTCAACATCTTTCATGCTGAGCTCGTCGAACCATTGGATATAGTTGTCCAAAAGGATCCCCCCCTCCGATTTGTTTCTTGTGTCTTATAAACCGCTGACGCAGACTAATCAGGGAGGCGGTGCAATGAACTAAACCACCCCTCGTGCATAGCTGACGTTAGTATAGATGATTTGGAATAAAATATGACCCCAGAAATTCGCCCAGCATTTTTTATTTCGGATGGAACCGGTTTGACAGCCGAGGGACTGGGCCAAGCCCTACTAAGTCAATTCGACTCAGTAACCTTTGATAAAAATACGTTGGCTTACATAGACAGTGTTGAAAAAGCAAAAGAAGCAGTCGCCGAAATAAATGCGACTGGTAAAAAATACCAAATTACCCCGATTGTATTCGACACTATTGTAAATCAGGAGGTTCGTGATGTAATCGCTGACTGCAATGGGTTTTTGGTGGATATTTTTCAAACTTTTCTCAAGCCTTTAGAACGAGAACTCGGGAAAAGTTCCAGCTACTCAGTCGGCATGAGTCATGCTGTCGCTCCTGATGGTCAATACGCAAGGAGAATTGATGCAGTCAACTTCGCGCTAGACAATGATGACGGCGCCCGTATTCGCTATTATGATCAGGCCGATTTAATACTGATTGGAGTCTCCCGATCTGGGAAGACACCCACGAGCTTATACCTTGCAATGCAATACGGATTAAAAGTCGCCAATTACCCGTTGACTGAAGATGATCTGGACGACGATTTACTCCCCGACACACTGAGAAAGTATAAGACAAGACTATTCGGTCTAACGATTAATCCAGAAAGGCTCCAAACAATTAGGGAAATGCGCCGCCCCGAATCTCGATATGCTTCCTTGAAGCAATGTCAATTTGAAGTTAACGAAGTAGAGACGCTTTACAGACGCCATGCCATTCCCTTTTTATCTACGACCGAGCGATCTGTTGAAGAAATTAGTGGTCGCATTTTACAGATCACCGGAAAACGAAAGTC
>CAZFNA010000127.1:0-2081 GCA_964520465.1 uncultured Pseudomonadales bacterium
GACGCAAACGCGGTGTTAGCGCATGTGGATCTTATCGCTCGAGAGTCACCGGACTGGATGATGCTAGTTAGTGGCTTGCAGTCTACTCTGCATCAAGTTGCCATCACCCAAGTTGCTGACACTGCAGTCAATCATCTTTCTCCCAGTGAACAAACTGCAGTGCGTGGTCTTGCTGCACTAATGGCCCCCGAATTTTTACAGTTGGCGTATCAATTCACTTTGACAGGATATAGAGACCTACCATTAGCTAGTGATACCCGGTCAGCATTTGAAATGCTTATATTAAGGATGATTGCCTTTCGGCCGGCTCGCAGAGGTGAATGCATTTCAGATGAAATGCTTGCTCCGAGCTCAAGTGGCGATGAACCGAGTGCTAATTCAGAGATTGGGGCTTCGCAAGGAATCGAACCCTACAAATCTGAGCACACCTACTTGAGATCAGCGACTATGGCTAACCTAAAGGGTCCTGAAATAAAAGGGCTTTCTGGAACGAATGACAACGGAAATATTCTAAGTCCATCCCAACAGGGGATGGACGATTTAATAGATAATCAATTAATAAACGATGATTTGGTTGATGCTTCAGGCTCTAGCGGTATGGGTATTAGGGCAGCGGATGAACCAGTTCAATTAGGATCTGAGAACTGGGTTACTGGGTGCGCTTCCCTCAAATTACATGGCATGACGCAATCACTGATTTCTCAGACCGTCCTCGTTTCTGCTGAATCTAAGAAAGTTGTGCTGGCGACCAATGCGCATACTATGAAGCTTTTGAATGAGATGCATAGGCAACGAATAGCTGATGCTTTTGCGGAATATTTTGGTGAGATGCCAGAAATTATTATTGAAATTCGTAATAATCTTCCAGAAACCCCTGAGAGATATTCGGCCCGTTTGAAGACAGAGCGTTTATCAGAGGCTCGCGACCAATTTGGTCGGGATCCTTTTATCGCTATACTTACACAACGGTTTGGGGGTTCTATCCGCGCGGATACGATTGAACCAAGAGATGGAGAGGCCCATGTTTGATAAACCAATGCAAGAAATGATGAAACAAGCCCAAAAGGTGGCTGAGACTATGAAAGATGCCCAGGCGCAACTGGCTGACCAGGAAGTAATTGGTGAATCAGGCGCAGGTTTAGTTCGAGTGAAATTGACTGGACAAGGGGATTGCACAGGGGTAACTATCAATCCTAACGTTTTAACTGACCAGCCCGCTATTGTAGGAGAATTGGTGGCTTCTGCCATTAATGATGCGAACCAGAAACTAGAAGGCCTAAAAAAAGATTCTATGGGTTCTTTAACAGAAAATTTGAACTTACCACCCGGATTTAAATTTCCATTTTCATGAATATCTCGCCACTTCTTCAAAGTTTAGAAAAATCCTTACGCTGTCTTCCCGGTGTTGGACCGCGGTCTGCCTCGCGAATGGCTCTTCATCTACTGGAGCGTGATCGTGATCGAGGTATGCATCTGGCCGAAATACTTAAACAAGCCCTTAGAGAGATTGAGAATTGCTCAACTTGTCGAAATCTTACTGAATCCCAACCTTGTCGTATTTGTCAGGATGCCACGCGTGATAAGGCTTTATTATGTGTTGTTTCCTCACCTAGCGATATTTTAGCAATCGAGAAATCAGGACTATTTAAGGGTCTTTACTACTGCTTGATTGGATTATTAAGCCCTTTGGAAGGGCTTGGATCAGAAGAAATCGGACTACCAGGACTGGTTAAGCGTATCGAGAATGATCGACCGACCGAATGTTTAATTGCACTCGCATCTACAGTAGAGGGCGAGGCAACCACTCATCAAATTGTTATGCAAGTTGAGCACCTGACTCGTGTGACGAGGCTAGCTCAAGGTGTGCCCGTGGGCGGAGAATTGGATCATTTGGATGTCTCTACGTTGTCTCAGGCTCTTACATCTCGCACAGAGATCGTGTACTGACAGTGTTAGGATGGATTGACCAACAGGAAGCGTTGGACGCGCTTGTCGACCGATTAGGAAAACACAAGGGCTTCATAGGACTGGATACTGAATTTGTACGCGTCTCAACTTTTCATCCCAAGCCAGGTCTTATT
>CAZFNA010000128.1:0-2069 GCA_964520465.1 uncultured Pseudomonadales bacterium
TCTAGTGATATGTGTTCAATCTTAGGAGATTTTGGTTTTCGTCAAATGTCTTGGGGTAATTGCTGAGACATTACGTTAACTTGAGTGAGTAGTCTTCTAGGATTACCATTTCGCAAAGGGGACCTGAGGGTCCCCTTTTTTATGTATGTTTATTAAAGTTCTCGTCTAGGGTTTGAGTGAGCAGGGCACACACCGCCGTTGTGGATTGTGGATTTTGTCCTGTTATGAGCCGGCCATCTTGACAGGCGTGCGGTGTAAAGTTGTCACTACTCTCAAATAAACCGCCAAGATCTCGTAGTCGTGTTTCTAGTAAAAATGGCTCGATGCCAACGAGATCAATTTGTAGGGTCTCTTGATTTGTAAAGCTATTGATCCGTTTGTTCTGAACAAGAGGAGCGCCATTATTATCCTTAGCGCAAAGCAAACCAGCTGGGCCATGACATACAGCGCCAATAACAGCGCCTTCAGCCCAAGCATCTGAGATAATCTTTCCTATAACTTCTGAATCAAAATCCCACATAGCTCCGTGTCCTCCAGGTAAGAAAATACACTGATAGTCGGTACCAACTGCCGAACTAGCTTTCATTGAATTATTTAACTGATTCATCGCGTGAGTATCTTGCATGAAACGAGCCACCATCGGAGGACGCTCATTAGCCTTAACGACTGTTTTTGGATCTGGTATACCTATGCCACCTGCGATCGAAGCTATAGTCACCTCCCACCCGCAATCGATCAAAGTCCAGTAGGGCGTTGCCATTTCGTCATAGTAAAAACCAGTTTGTCGACCTGTATTTCCAAGCTTCGCATGTGAGGTAAGAATTAATAATGCGAGTTTTGACATCTGCATATTCCTAGGTGTGGGTTTAAAACCGTGTCAGTGTAATTCAAAATAAAAATTATTGGCCCGATCTATGCTTATTTTTTTGTGTCAAAAATTTGGAGCTGAAAACTATGCATGCAACTCTTGCAACTTTTGGATTTTTCTCGATGTTAAGTATCATCGCAATGTTGGATCTATGGATGGACAACTATTTGCATCGCTCTGGGCTTATGGAACTCTAGTAGCTTTGCCTGAAGTACGCGAGATAAGCCGCTGGATTACCGCCATCTTGTAGGCTTGATTTTCGGAGGTTAAGTAGACGCTGAATGACGATGGATCAGTCTTTTTCATTATCCATTAAACAAAAGCTTTTGGGCAGATAGATGCTTACTGGCATGCGAAGTAAACAAATCTAAGGTTGTTGCTTATTTTGATGTTGAAAAAAGTCTTTTGGTGTCATCTCGTCCGTGTCTAGTATTGCCCCGAGTTGTAGAGATAATTCGCGACCGGCGGCTACTGTTTCGTTCCCAAGCTTTGTGATAGCTTGATCAGTCATACGCGCAACTGGGCCTGATATAGAAATGCCTGCAACGACTTCATTATTAGAATTGAGAATAGGGGCTGCGATACATCGCATGCCAGTAAAACGTTCTTCATCATCTAGTGCGTAACCTAATCGACGAATTCGTTTAAATTCTTCTCTTAATTCAGCGCTCTGAATCAATGTTGTTTTTGTGAACTGTTCAAATGATGCACCGTCAAAATATAATTTTGTATCAATAAAATCACTGTGCGCAACGATCACCTTACCTATCCCTGATGAGTGCCAAGAGCTTCTCGACCCAGGCCTAAAAAACGCTCTGATCGCATGATGCGTTTCATGTTGCCCAATAAAAACTACTTCTGATTGATCCATTACACCAAGATTTGATGTTTCTCCAGTAGCAAGTGCCAGCTCCTTTAAAATAGGTCGAGCAATATTCAAAAGTTTAGCGGCGCGGGGAAAGGCGCTACCGACCCGAAAAGCCTCGATTCCAATTGACCAGCTGGCATCTGATTTAGATTGACGAACAAATCCGTGGGCCTCAAGGGTGAAGAGAAGTCGATGGAGAGTTGCTTGTGGCATATCGAGGTCGACTGATAAGTCGTTGAGTGAGATCCCATCTGATCCAGCGATGGCCCGTAGAGCCATCAATCCTTTATCTAAGGCCTTTGCAGGGGTAGCGTCTGTATTGGTTTGCCGAGG
>CAZFNA010000129.1:0-1717 GCA_964520465.1 uncultured Pseudomonadales bacterium
GCCTTTTGATAACGTAATTATTCCAAAGAATTCCAAAAAGGCTGATTGGGAAGTAGAACTAGGTGTTATTATTGGAGAAGATTGCGAGCATGTATCAGCAGAAAATGCTCTATCAGTCATTTCTGGGTATTGCACAATAAATGATGTTTCAGAGCGAGAGTTTCAAGCTGAGCGAGGGGGACAATGGATCAAAGGCAAATCAGCCCCAACATTTGGACCAATAGGCCCCTATTTGGTTTCGAGTGATGAAATCTTAGACCCTCAGAATCTTGACGTTGAGCTCTCTCTTAATGGGAAAATTGTACAAAAATCGAACACCTCAGATATGATTTTCTCTATAATCGAAATAATAACGTATATGACGCAATTCATGAGACTTCGTACCGGAGATATCATCGCAACAGGAACCCCATCCGGAGTCGGAATGGGAATGAAACCTCCTCAATTCCTCAAACCTGGAGATATTATGGAGATTGAAGTTCAGGGTTGTGGCCGTCAAAGACAAGAAGCTGTGGCCTATAAAGCATAGACTCTTGCTTTAATTCACTGGAGTTATCAGAGTTCTTTTAGCAAAGAAGTTTGCAAGGTTGTCGCGTTGAAGCTTACTCATAGCTTCACGCGTTTCGACAGTCCCTGAACCTTGGTGGGGTTGCATAAAAACATTCTTTAGTTCCAAAAACTTTGGGTTTATATTCGGCTCACCAGAAAATACATCTAACGCTGCACCGCGGATACCTTGAGTTTCGAGGGCTTCAAGCAATGCGTCTTCGTCAACAGTAGATCCTCTCGATATATTAATTAGAATACCGTCTGGGCCTAAGGCACGGATGACTTCAGCGCTTGCAAATTTTGAAGTTTCCTGCCCCCCCACTAAAGCTACAAATAGAAAGTCAACTTCACTTGCCAGAGCAACGGGATCAGTATGGTACGTCCAGCTTTCTGGAGTGCTTTTCTTCGTTCGGGCATAATAGTGAATATCCATCTTGAAAGCAGATAGTCTATCAGCTATTGCGCCACCAATTCGACCTAAACCAAGTATACCTGCCTTTTTACCACTTATGGTTCTATTTAAGGGCATCTCACCAAGTTTACTCCAATCACCAGACTTAACCCAATTAACCCCCATTAAAAATTCTCGCGATAACGCGATAAGCATTCCAACGGCGATATCCGCCACATCGTCATTTAATACATCTGGTGTATTTGTAACCTTCACACCCCTTGCCGTAGCCTCTGAGATGTCAATCGCATCATAACCAACACCAAAATTAGAAATAATTTTTAATTCAGGAAGAAGGTCAAGTTTCTTTTTATCAAATTCTAGCGGCCTATGCCCCTTGAAGGCAGCTGCAGTTATTGTGCCCCTAATCGCCAATGATACTTCAGGGATTGCATCACCATTTATCAAAAGAATTGGTTCGAACTCAGTTTCGAGCTTGATTAACTGCTCAGGCGTATACTCACCAATAACTAAAATCTTATTTTTTAATGTCATGTTTCTCTTTCGAACTTACGTTTAATTTTTTCTCTTTATACCTTTGACACGATCTTTGGGACATATTGCTCCACTATGGCTAACTACTACTTTTGCTAAGTCGTGTCCATGGCGCGCACTGTCAAGAACCGAATAACCCATTAAGTAAGAAGCTAAAAAACCTGCGTTAAAGCTATCGCCTGCCGCCGTACTATCAGTAACGTTTTTTAGCGAAGGAAATTT
>CAZFNA010000130.1:0-1503 GCA_964520465.1 uncultured Pseudomonadales bacterium
TTCAGACTTCTTCATCATGTGGCATGATTCGCGAGTGTAGGAATGTGTTTTCTCAAAAGAATTAACAATCCTTCGCAGGGTAATAAGTTTCAACGGATTGGGGTTTAAGATGCTTGTGTTAACGAGACGTGTGGACGAATCGATTCTTATTGGTGAAGACATACGGGTCACAGTAGTTAAGATTAAGGGAACGCAACAAATTTGCGTCGGCATTGATGCACCGCCTGATGTTCCAGTACTTCGTGGAGAGCTGTTAGTTGATCGCGATGAGTCGGCAGGACAGGCTGGTTCTTCTAACTCCTGATAAGCTCGGAGACTAATTTAATTAACCTCACTCTTAAATGCTACGGATTTAGATCGACTTAAGGATTGGTTTTGAGATCTGGTCAATTGTTTTTTGCTCGCCCTGGGTTGTGTTTAATGTACGCTAAACGGTGGCTAAGTTTAGATGCAAGTAATCAATTTATGAAGATACTGGCCTCTGACCTTGATTGGGTGCAGGGGTCTCTTCAAATTTTTGGGAGAACAATACCAGAGCCTCGGCTAACAGCCTGGTGTGGCGATTTTGATTATACCTATAGTCGTCGTCGCCTAGAAGCGATGTCTTGGCACCCGCAGCTTAAATCCTTGCGCGGCCGGCTAGAATTCGAGTGTCATCAATTTGGGTTATCACCTCCAGATGGTTTGAATCACTGCTTGCTCAACTATTACCGCGGAGGCTCTGACTCAATGGGCTGGCACCGTGATAACGAGCCAGAGCTCGGCCAGGACCCAGTAATAGTCTCCGTTTCTTTAGGTGCAGGGCGAAGGTTTTCACTCCGTCCACGTCAAAAGTCAAATCAATCTACTTTGCAGTTTGAATTAGGGTGCGGGGATCTGCTGGTGATGTACGGTAGAACACAATCGGATTGGGAGCATGCACTGATGAAAACTTCCAAGTCGATCGGCCCTAGAATCAACCTTACATTTCGGTCGGTAGTCGGTAAATGAAAAAACGAGTTTTATGTGTTTTACATCAGTCAAATTCTAGTACTGGGCAAGTTGGTATCGCTCTAAGTCAGCTTGGACATCAAGTAGAGACAATTTGTCCGCTGGCAGGCCAGCGTCTGTCGCGCCAAATCGATCGCTTTGATGGTCTGATTGTATTTGGTGGCCCGATGAGCGCGAACGATGATCATTTGTATGGGATTCGGAATGAATTGAAAATCATTGACCACTGGCTTCATAAGGAGCGTCCATTTTGGGGTATCTGCCTTGGAGCCCAAATGGTGGCAAGAGTGCTGGGCAGCCAGATTAAAGAGCATCCACAAAAGCTTGTTGAGATCGGCTGGTATCCCATGAATCCAGTGGGCTACGGAAAATTTTTTTTTAGACCCTTGACTCACGTATATCAATGGCATCGTGAGGGCTTTGAAATACCATCAGGGGCAATGCAGTTGGCAACTGGTGTTTCTGACGGTGCTTTTAGTGAGCAGGCGTTTATGGTTGGCCGGCACATATTTG